>JBGPEF010000056.1:0-15998 GCA_041482675.1 Tepidisphaeraceae bacterium
CGAAGGCGATCCAGTTCGTCCCACTGCTCTTCCGTGAGCTTGATGCCCCAACCCATGAGAAGCTCCTGGCGGCTCCGCCGCCGTGTAAAGCATCATCATCGTTGGAAAAATTGAATGGATCAATTCGCGTTCCTACTTAGCACGGAGAGCGTTCACACTCGTCGAATTGCTGGTGGTGATCGCCATCATCACGATCCTGCTGGCGATCCTGCCGCCCACGGCCAGCGCTGGCGCGGCCGACACCCAGCCGGTAGACGAAGCGATCAAGCCGGATGTAGACATACAAAACCTGATCGATCAGTATCGCCACGCCGAGCGATGGACACCTGAGTTTTACCAGCGGCTCACGGCATTGCATGAGCTCACCAAGCAGAAGGCGTGGCCGCGCCGACAGCCGGGACAGCATGGCCCGCCGGTGCTGGAGGAGCAGAGGCATCTCATCCGCCAGGCGGCGTATTATTACGCGCAAACCAGCACACCTCCGAAGGAGGACGCTAATGGTTTGGTTCTTGCCAACGGTTCGACCCGGGGGCAATTCAAGGATTTGATGAGGGAGCTGAGAATCGATGACTATCGCGTGATGGCGGCGCTCCTGCCGTATATCGACACGAAGGACCAGCGGCTGCGCCGCTTCATTTTAACGGAAGTTCTCGAAGGTGATGGTCAGTATCACGGTTCTGAAGAGGACGATAACGATCCGATCGTCAAGGCCATCCTCCAATACATGCAATACAACGTGCAGATGGAGAAGCTCGATACGCCATGGACGGTCGTGCAGATTTTGTACTGGAAGGCGCCCTCCACCTCTCTTCATTACCTCTGCAAGACACGAGAAAAATGCAGGGAGGCTTATCTGGCGGATCACGCGATTCAAGAGGTGCTCTGGAGGAAGGGCCGTGGTCTTCTCAAAGCGGGGGAGATCAAGGCCGCCACTGCGGAATTGGACAAGCTCTCGCAGTTCGACGATTGGGCCGTCAAGCTCTACGTGGCTGAGATGCTGCGACGGCACGAAGAGTTCCGCGATGAAAAGATCATCGAGCGGCTCAGGGCTGACAAGAATTCTGTTGTTGCGAAGGCAATAGACGTACCGTTACGCGGCGAAGAAAATAAAGGGCCCAGTCCTTTCGGACCTTAACCTTATCTCACGGATGTCATAAGCTGGGTGAGACGTAATCGATCTTCCCGATATCCGGCACCAAACCCGCCTGAGCGCCGCGCTTCAGGAGCAGTGAAACGGCCTCGCGGCCGCGGGGGCCGTAGTCTAGGGTCCATTTGTTGACGTACATGCCGACGAACTGGTCGGCCAGTTTGCGGTCCAGATCGCGGCCGAACTGGAGGGCGTATTCGACGGCTTCGGGGCGGTGTTCGAGGGAGTATTCGATCGATTTTTTGAGGATGCCGGTTACTTCGCGCATTCCGCGCTCGCCCAGGTCGCGGCGGATGCAGTTGCCGCCAAGGGGAAGCGGCAAATCGGTCTTGTCGTGCCACCAGACGCCCAGATCGACGACCAGGTGCAGGCCGGCCTGTTTGTAGGTGAGCTGGCCTTCGTGAATGATCAGGCCGGCGTCGGCTTTTCCGTCGCGGACGTGCTTGGGGATCTGATCAAAGTGAACGACTTCATACTGAAACGCTTCCCCCGCCTTCCCCAGACAGAGTTGTAGAGCCAAAAACGCCGTCGTCAGCTTCCCCGGAATCGCAATTCTCTTCCCCCTCAGCTCCGAAAGTCCCATCGGCTGCTTCGCAATCACCATCGGCCCATACTTATCCCCCATACTGCTCCCGCAGCTCGTCAGCGCATACTTTTCCGCCACGTACGGATAAGCGTGAATCGAAATCGCGGTGATTTCCAGCTCCCCCTTCATGGCCCGCTGATTGAGCGTCTGGATATCCTGCAACACATGCTCGAATCGGTAAGGCGCGGTGGGAAATTTGTCCTTCGCCAGCGCGTAGAACATGAACGCATCATCCGGATCGGGCGAATGCCCCAGCCGCAGCAGAATCTCTTTCACGAGCGATCTCCCGGCATTGCATGGTCTGGTAGGGTGTGCTTCAGCACACCGTCCTCATGGTGTGCTAAAGCACACCCTACGTGAGTCGCGGAATTATAGAGGCTGCCCCGGCCGCTGAACCGGGCTTTCACCAGAATTGAACGCCGGCGGTGTATTGAAAACCACCGGAAAGTTCCCCGCCTGCCCATACCACGCCGCCAGCGGGGAAGGCTGCTTGCAATCGGGACACGATGTCACGTAATGTTGCGTCCCACACCGCGGGCAAACACCCCCCGTCGCAAATGTATCAAACGGCTCCCCGCAGGTGCACCGCCAGAACGCCCCAATCGGCGCTGCCTGCCCGCACGCCGGACACCGCGCCTGCGGCCGCCGCGCCGGCTCCTGGTTTTGCTGCTGCTGAAGCAATTTCGCCTGCTTCAATCCCATAAAGCACTGCATGATCGCGAAGACGGCAATAAATATCAGGAATATATTGCCACTCCCAAACAGCAGCACCAGCGCGCTAAACCCGATGATTCCCACAATTCCAATAATCGCCGCCGCCTGTAAGCTCCGCACCGGCCCGATGATGAACCACAGCAGCGAGCGCAAAATCTGGCCGCCATCCAGTGGATAAATCGGCAGAATATTGAAGATCAGCAGCCCCAGGTTCATCTGCCAGACCATGCTGAAGTAGTGCAGCGCATCCGACCCAAAAACCACACCCCCACGGCTGGGCAACCGTGAAACCAGCATCGCCACAATCGTGAACACCGGAATCAAAAACACATTCACCAGCGGGCCCGCCACGATGCTCCACAGCACCGCTCCCGGCCTCTGCGGCGGCTGAACAAACGCCACCCCACCCAGCGGCCAGAGCACAATTCGATTCGCCACGCCCCCAACCGATCGACAGGCCAGCGCATGCCCAAATTCGTGCATCAGCACAATCGCAAACAGTGTCACGTACTCAAGGATGTTCCAGAATTTGGAATGATACTCACCGCTCCGCGACTGAATCTCGTAAACCGCCACCAGCAGCCACGACCAATGCAGAAACACGTCGATCCCCCACAGACGAAACAGTCGAATTGATCCGCGAAAGTTCATAATCAGCTCTCATTCTATGCCAAACCACTTCCACAAGTGCTGTCGGGGATAACTTGACGGAAACTTCAGCCATCGCTTGAGCGTATCAACCAATGGGTTATTACGTGCCTTTCCGCCACCGCCAGTTACGATGAAAAATGGGCCATAACCCCATCGATAAAACCGTGTCTGACTTTATGGAAGGGCCCGAGTTTCCCGATGCTATGGATAGGCGTGCGTGCGCTCGCTGCGCGCATCCGTGGCACGGCGTTTTCAGATAGACGAAACAGACGGGCAGGTTTAAGCTTAGTTTGGAGAGTCAACAATGCCGGCGAAAACCAATCCATTAATCTCACTCGTCGATAAACGCCTCGACAGCACCCACTTCCGCGAGCAGCACTGGGAAGGCTCGTTCTGGGAATACCTCGACATCGTCGTCGAGCACCCCACCGTCTCCCGCAATGCCTTCCAGCGCGTCTACGACATGGTCCTCAGCTACGGGTCCGAGAATTACACCCAATTCAAGCAGGAATACACCCGCTATCACTTCTTCGGCGACCCGATTGATAAAGGCGGCGATGCGATTTTCGGCCTCGAACGCCCCCTGATGCAGCTCGTCGATTTCTTCAAGTCGGCCGCCCAGGGCTATGGCACCGAAAAGCGAATTCTCCTGCTCCACGGCCCCGTCGGCTCCTCCAAATCCACCATCGCCCGGCTCCTCAAGAAGGGCCTGGAATCCTACTCCAAGGGCGATCACGGCAAGCTCTACACCTACTCCTGGCGTCAGCCCCGCAGCCGCCCCGGTGGCGATGGCGGCGAGGAATTTCAGCCCTGCCCCATGCACGAAGAGCCGCTGCTGCTTATCCCCCGCGAGGCCCGCACCGAGGTGCTGGAAACGATCAATGAGAAGCTCGCCGAAGGCCAGAAAATCCGCCTCTATGGCGATGTCTGCCCCTTCTGCCGCAAGGTCTACGGCGATCTGCTCGACCAATACGATGGCGATTGGAAAAAGGCCATGGACCACGTCAAGGTCAAGCGCCTGATCCTCTCCGAGAAAGACCGCCGCGGCATCGGCACCTTCCAGCCCAAGGACGAAAAGAACCAGGACAGCACCGAGCTGACCGGCGATATCAACTATCGCAAGATCGCCGAATACGGCAGCGATTCCGATCCGCGTGCTTTCAACTTCGACGGTGAACTGAACATCGCCAACCGCGGCATCATCGAGTTCATCGAAGTCCTCAAGCTCGACGTGGCCTTCCTCTACGATCTCCTTGGCGCAAGCCAGGAACATTTGATCAAGCCCAAGAAATTCGCCCAGACCCACATCGACGAAGTGATCCTCGGCCACACCAATGAGCCCGAATACAAGAAGCTCCAGGGCAACGAAATGATGGAGGCCTTCCGCGACCGAACCATCAAGATCGACGTCCCCTACAACGTGAAGCTCGACGATGAAATCAAGATTTACCTGAAGGATTTCGGCCCCAATCGCGTCAAGGGTCTTCACATCGCCCCCCACACCATCGAAGTGGCCGCCATGTGGGCCGTCCTCACTCGCCTCGCCGAGCCCAAGAAAGCCGGCATCACCAAGCTCCAAAAATTAAAACTATACAACGGCAAGAGCATCCCCGGATTCACGGAAGACTCGATCAAGGAGCTCAGGGAAGAAGCCCCGCGTGAAGGCATGCAGGGCATCTCTCCGCGTTACATCCAGGACAAGATCAGCAACGCCCTGGTCAGCCAGCAGGCTCAGATGGACAAGGCCATTAACCCGTTCATGGTTATGAACGAGCTGGAGGAAGGCCTGAGCCATCATTCGCTGATCACGGATGAGGAATTGAAGAAGGAATACAAGGAATTGCTGGCCGTCGTCCGCGAGGAATATGAAGACATCCTCAAGGCCGAGGTCCAGCGGGCCATCAGCGCCGACGAGGATGCGATCAAGCGGCTGGCGGCCAACTACATCGAGAACGTTCGCGCCTACACTCAGCACGAGCGCGTCCGCAACCGCTACACCGGCCGCGATGAGGATCCGGATGAAAGGCTCATGCGCTCGATCGAGGAAAAGATCGACATCCCCGAGAGCCGCAAGGATGATTTCCGTCAGGAGATCATGAACTACATCGGCGCCCTGTCGCTGGATGGCAAAAAGTTCGAATACAACACCAACGCCCGCCTGCTCAAGGCGCTGGAGCTGAAGCTGTTCGAAGACCAGCGCGATACGATCAAGCTCAAGAACCTGGTCAGCACCGTTGTCGATGATGAGACGCAGCAGAAGATCGACGTGGTCAAGCAGCGGCTGATCAAGTACTTCGGCTACAACGAAACCAGCGCGACGGACGTGCTCAACTATGTCGCCAGCATTTTCGCACGTGGTGACAGTAAACAGGAAGACTAATGGGAAAGGACAAGCGAGTGACGATTTACGAGAATGCCTGAACTCGTCGAGATCCTCGGCCCGGTCCGGCAGATCAAGGTGATTGCCTCGGGTCGGGGCGTTCGCATCAGGCGATGGTTGAAGAAGACCCATGGCGGCGAGAACTGGCGCAAACTCAAAGGTATCGCTCTCATTCGTGATGCCTCGAATCAAGTCTATGAAGCAGAAATCCACTGGTTCGAGTGCCATGGCGTCGGCCGGCGGCTCTTCAAGATCAAGGAGCAGGATGTCGGCTGAGCGATTGCCGGCCTATCCCTTTTTCGCCATCTGTGTCGTCGGATATGACGGCGCGCTACAAGTGGGGCGGTCTTACAAGGTTCTCCGCCCGCATAAGACGGATCGCCCAAGCCATTTTCGCGTGATCGACGAAGAAGGCGAGGACTATCTTTACCCGCGCGCGTGGTTTGTGCCGGTCGAGCTTCCACCCATGCAGAAACGCAAGGTCGCCGCGGCGCTATCCGCCGCGGCGGAGTGAGCGATGATCCTCAAGATTGACAAAGATCACCAGCGCTTCCGCCAGATCGTCAAAGGACGCATCCGCGAAGACCTCCGTAAGTTCCTCACCAAAGGCGAGCTCATCGGCAAAGAGGGCAAGCACCTCATCTCCATCCCCGTCCGCGGCATCGACCTGCCCCATTTCCGCTACGGCGACAACAGCGGCGGCGTCGGCGCGGGCGATGGCAAGGAAGGCGATCAGGTCGGCCAGCAGGGCGACGGCGCAGGCCAGGGCGGCACCCAGCCCGGCCAGCACCTGATGGAAGTCGATCTCACCCTCGACGAATTGGCCGAAATCCTGGCCGAGGAACTAAAACTCCCCCGCATCGAGCCCAAGGGCAAGCACCGTCTCACTACCATCCGCGACAAATACAGCGGCATCCGCAGCGTCGGCCCCGATTCCCTCCGCCACTTCAAGCGCTCCTTCAAGGAAGCCCTCAAGCGGCAGATCATGATCGGCGACTACGACCCGGATAACCCGGTGATCATTCCCCAGAAGAAGGACATCCGCTATCGCAGTTGGAAAGAGATCAAGAGCCCCCAGAGCAACGCCCTGATCGTCTTCATGATGGACGTCTCCGGCTCGATGGGCGAGGAGCAGAAGGAGCTGGTCCGCCTCGAAAGCTTCTGGATCGACACCTGGCTCCGCAAGAACTACGAAGGCATCGAAAGCCGCTACATCGTCCACGATGTCTCGGCCAAGGAAGTGGACAAGCACACTTTCTACCACCTGCGCGAAGATGGCGGGACGAAAATCAGCAGTGCGTTTAAGACATGCAAGCAGCTTCTAGATGCGCATTACTCGCCGGATGAGTGGAATATTTATTTGTTCCATTTTTCGGATGGCGACAACAGCTCCGAGGCCGACAGCCGGGATTGTGTGAAAATTCTCAAGGAACAGCTCCTGCCGACGTGCAATTTATTCGGGTATTGCCAGGTGGCCAGTGCGTATGGGTCAGGGAATTTCATCAACGTGCTCCACGAGCATCTGCGCGGGCATGAGAAGGTGCTGACGAGTCGGGTGAATTCGAAGGATGATATTTACGATTCGATCAAGACGTTCTTTGGGAAAGGGCATTGAGTTTGTGCAAGAGCGAAGACTACCGCTGGATTATGCCGTTCCAGCGCCAGTCTCGCGCGCAGAGCGGCCGTTTTGGGTTAACGTCACGTACCTTGTACTGGGCGCGATGGCTATAGGAATTGGAGCTCTGGGCATTTGTGGTCAGATCAATCTTTTTAGATGGGTAGGACATCTTGAACTTTATGCAGAATGCGTCGGATGCCCCGCGTTGCTTTTGTTTGGACTAATCTTCATGACGAAGGGTTTAGTGATCTTCTCAAATCATCAAAGAAATACGTAACATGCCGAGCCACACACTCTCCCCTTTCCCCGGCGAACTCTACGACTCGATCAAGACGTTCTTTGGGAAGGGGCATTGATTGCGTCAGGTCGGAATTTGCATCTCCTCCCGCATCGCCACCATATCCCTCACCGAAAAATCATCCCGCTCGATCGCCTCTTCCGCCGGTGTCAATTTATCCCCCGCAATCGCGAAGAACCGATACCGCCCCGTCTCCCGCAGAAACTCGCAAAGCTGCTTGCGCGTATATCCAAACCGCTGCGCATTCTCATCCGACTCAAACGTAATCGCCGGCCGGTGCTCTGCGATTGTCTTCTGCGCCCCTCGAAACACATCAAACTCGCCCCCCTCCACATCAATCTTGATCACATCCGGCGGCGCAAGCATCCCCTCCGCCACCATCTGATCGATGCTCCCCACCGGACAATGAATCGCCGCCGCCCCCTCCTCCCGGCTGACGGCCGAGGCGTGGATCGAATGCGCCGCCATGAACAAATCCCCCTCGCCCGACTGTTTCCCCAACATGATCGGAAACACACTGAGGTTGGCAAAGCCATTCAGCCTTGCCGAGATCGCGATCGTCCGCGCCAGCGTCGGCTGTGGCTCGAAGGCGAACACCCGCACCTGGTCCGAGAACCGCCGCGCCACCTCCACCGCCATCAGGCCAACATTCGCCCCAATGTCGTAAAACACTTGCCCCGGCTTAAGCAACCGGCAGCACACTTCCAGGACTTCCCGGTCCCAAACCCCGCCCATCCGCTCAATCGAGCAATACATATCCAGACTCGCCGGCTCCATCGCCAGCCGCGCCCCGCTGGCCGTGCGGATGGTATCCCGCATCTTCCCGCCAAAACGCCTGCCAATCTGCCTGGGAAACCACCCCTTTCCCCGCGGCACGTGATGCACCCAAAACCTCGAGATCTTGAACTGCCACGAGCTACCCTCCCCCCAATCGGCCAGATCGCTCGGATCAACCGCCACCGCCCGAATCTCATCCGCTCGCGTATTGCTCATGCCGTTCCGTGCCAATCTAGTGGCCACCGCGAAACCCCACAAGCCGCCATCCCGAAACGGCTGAATCCTGCCCGATAATCAGACCAAAAATGGAGAATCCCACTTCCCTCGCCGATGACTAGAATAGTGCATCGGGTTAGAGGTACGCGATGGATGGCCATGATTACAATGGAGCTCCTATGACTGTCGCCACCAAACCCATCACGGCCGAAGATTTGCTCGCCATGGGCGACATCGGCCGGTGCGAACTCGTGCGCGGAGAGATTGTCATGATGAGCCCTGCCGGCGCGGAACACGGGGACGTCGCAGGAGAGGTCTTTCGGCTGATCGCCAACTATGTGAAGCAGAGAAGGCTTGGAAAGACCTATGCGGCCGAAACAGGGTTCAAGATCATCCGCAGTCCCGATACGGTGCGAGCACCCGACGCCGCTTTTGTTAGAGCTGCCCGGGTGCCCAAGAAAAGACAGCAAGGATATTTCGACGGTCCGCCCGACCTGGCCATCGAGGTGGTCTCTCCTGGCGACACGCTCTCGGAAGCACTCGCCAAAATAGACGAATGGCTGACCGCCGGAACCATATCGGTCTGGCTGATTGACCCGCAGAACCGGACCATAGATGTCTATCGGCCTGGCGGCCAGGTAATCCGCCATCGCGACAGCGACGTGCTTAAGGACGAACCAACACTTCCAGGCTTTGAACTGCCGTTGACGGATTTATTTCCAAAAGACTGACTACCATGCCTTCCCACACGCTCAACCCCTTCCCTCCCGAGCTTCTTGCCGCCAAGAAGCAGATCCGCGAGCAGGCCCGCTCCTATGGCCTGGACTTCTTCCCCACCATCTTCGAGATGTGCGACTACGAGCAGATGAACCAGATCGCCGCCTACGGCGGCTTCCCCCAGCGCTATCCCCACTGGCGCTTCGGCATGGAATACGAATCCCTCCGCAAACGCCATCATTACGGCCTGGGACGCATCTACGAGATGGTCATCAACAATGACCCCTGCTACGCCTACTTGCAGGAATCCAACGCGATGGTCGATCAGAAACTCGTCATCGCCCACGTTTACGGCCACTGCGACTTCTTCAAAAACAACCTGTGGTTCAGCCAGACCAACCGCAAAATGATGGATGAGATGGCCAACCACTCCACGCGCGTCCGCCGGCACATCGAGAAGCACGGCTATGACACCGTCGAGAAATTCCTCGACATCTGCCTGAGTGTCGAACACCTCATCGACCCCCACTCCATGTTCCTCAACCGCGGCCCGATCGACTCCGCCCGCGTCGAACAACACCGCGAAGAGCCCGAAAGCACCCGCTTCCGCGCCAAGGATTACATGGACCGCTGGATCAATCCCAAGGAGGCCCTCGCCGCCGAGGCCAAGAAGAACCGCGACGACAAGGCCAAGAAAAAGCACGCCACCCCCGCCCGGCCCACCCGCGACATCCTCCTTTATCTCCTCCAACACGCGCGCCTGGAGGATTGGCAGATCGACTGCCTCTCCATCGTCCGCGAGGAAAGCTATTACTTCGCGCCGCAAGCGATGACCAAGGTCATGAACGAAGGCTGGGCCAGCTACTGGCACTCCACGCTGATGACCAAGCACTTCGTCGAGGCCCGCGAGGTCATCGACTACGCCGACCACCACAGCGGCACCGTCCACATGCCCCCCGGCAACTTCAACCCCTACAAGATCGGCCTGGAGATGTTCCGCGACATCGAAGACCGCTGGAACAAGGGCAAATTCGGCAAGGAATACGAGGAAGCCAACAACCTCGGCGAGAAGAAGCGCTGGGACAAGGGCCTCGGCCAGGGCCGGGAGAAAATCTTCGAAGTCCGCCGCGTCTACAACGATGTCAACTTCATCGATGAATTCATGACCCAGGAGTTCATCGAAAAGCACAAGTTCTATCAATACGGCCGCGACCCCCACACCGGCCAGCTCCGCATCGTCTCCCGCGATCCCCAGCGCATCAAGCAGACCCTCCTCTATCAGCTCTCCAACATGGGCCAGCCGTTCATCTACGTCGTCGATGGCAACTACTGCAACCGCGGCGAGCTTTACATGGCCCACCAGCACAACGGCCTGGACATCGAGATCAAGACCGCCGTCGAGACTCTCAAGAACGTCTACAAGCTCTGGCAGCGGCCTGTCCATCTCCAGGCCAAGATCGACGACGACATGATCCTCTTCTCCTTCGCCGGCGACCAGCCCAAGCAGCAAACCATCCACGACGACCTGCCCCAGCCAGCGCATCAGTTGACGTGATTTCGTTATAATGGGTGATATGACGCAGAAGTTGCAAAAGGTCATTGAGAAGCTTCGGTCACTGCCTGAAGATAAGCAGGACCAGATCGCCGGTTTTGTCCTGCACGAGCTTGAAGAGAATGCCAGGTGGGAGGCGACGACGGCCAAACACCGGGGCAAGGTTGCTAAGCTTGTCGAGCAGATACTCAATGACGAGAAGCATGGGCGGACCGAGGAGCTCGATCCCGAGTCCCTATGATCTCCAAGTTGCGAGTCAGCTTTCGGCGTGACTTTGCACGATTGCCAAAGCACATCCAAACGAAGGCACGCGAGGCGTATCGTCACTTTTTGCGCGATCCCTCCCACCCTTCGCTGGAGTTTAAGCGGTTGAATGTCAATCTCCCGCTGTGGTCGGTCCGTATCACCGCCAGCTACCGGGCAGTGGGCGTGCGTGACCGGGAGACCATTATCTGGTTCTTCATTGGGACTCACGCGGATTATGACCGACTCCTGTCTCAAATCTAATTGGCTATAATGGACTCGATTATGTCCCGCGTCGGCACCATCAAGATGACCGCCCGCCAGTTCCTTCAGCTCGGGGAAGATCCTCCTGGCGTGCGGCTTGAACTCGTAGATGGGGAGATCGTCGTGAGTCCAAGTCCCGTTCCCAAGCACTCTCGCGTGGTTACTGAACTCACAACCATACTCAATACGCACATTGGCAGGCATCGACTCGGCGTATTGCTCATGGATGTTGACACCATATTCGGCGCGCATGATGTCCGACGACCCGATCTCCTTTTCTTTGTCAATGCCCGCCGGCATCTGATTGGAGAGAAGGCAATCGAAGGACCGCCTGATCTTTGCGTCGAAGTCATAAGTCCAAGCAGTGGCCGGACCGATCGCAAGCAGAAGTTCGCCCTGTATGCGGCCGGCAAGGTGAAGCATTATTGGATCGTTGATCCAGCTCAGCGGACCATCGAAGCCTACAGCTTGCGAGGGGGCAAATATGTGGGGCGGGTGCGGGGCTCCGGCTCCGATGTGGTGAAGCTTCCGCCATTCCCAAAGCTTCCGATCCCGCTGAACAAGCTCTGGTGGCCCAAGGGAGGCTTTCGTTGAGGCCGAATTGCCCGGTTGGCAAGTTACCGCCGGATCGCTACATTGGCCCTCCTCACAGCTTGTCTTTCCTCGCCGGCGACCAAGGGAAGTGACTCGGCCATGCAAGAAGCAACCACCCAGGGCATATACGACTTTCATTCCATCTTCTATGACGCCACGTTCGGCCGGCTGGTGAAGCGGCGGATCGCGGGGGCGATCAACCACATGGACATCCGCGAGGGGGAGCGGGTGCTCGATCTGGGGATCGGGACCGGCGTCTCGCTCAACTTCTACCCGCGCCGGGCCCGGGTGTATGGCGTCGATCTCTCCGGCGGGATGCTGCGCGAGGCCCGCAAGAAGATCCGCGAGCGGGGGATGGAGAACGTCTCGGTTATTCAGGCCGACGCACTCTCCCTTCCGTTTGCCGACAACACCTTCGACCACATCTTCATGAGCCACGTGATCAGCGTGGTCAGCGATCCGTTCAAGCTGGTCCGCGAGGCGCAGCGGGTGGCGCGGCCGGGGGCGAGGATCGTGATCGTCAACCATTTCCAGTCCGACAACCGCTTCATCGCCCTCTTTGAGAAGTGGCTCTGCCCACTGTGTACCAAGCTGGGCTGGCGGAGCGATCTGGCGCTCCAGGAGCTGATCCGCCAGACCGGGGTGCAGGTCGATTTTCGATACAAGCTGGAGAGCATCGACCTGTGGGAGACGGTGGTGATCACCAACAGCAAGAACCGCCACGCGGCGGCCGCGGCACACACTCTGGCCGCCTGAAGTCTCCTCCGGGGCGGCAATTCTCGGTCGAAAATCGATGATCGAAAATCGATGATCGATGATCGATGGTTCAGCGCGTGGGGCGGGTGGTTGGGCCGGCGGATTGCCGGGTGGTGGGGCCGGGTGATGGCTGGGTGGTGGTGGGGAAGGTGGTCGGTGGGTGGGTGAACTCGCTGGAGCGCAGGTCTTTCTTGAGCGCCTGGGCGCGGTTGATGAGGCCGGCGGGGTTGGTGGCCGGGGGGTGGGGGGTTTCCATGGTGAAATTCCAGTGGCGATGATCGTGTGCGCCGACGAGCTCGCCGACCAGATCGAGGGGCGGGATGAAGAGCAGGGGCGGATCGATCTTGTGATGGGTCTTGAGGGTTTGGTAGCCATCCTTGCGGAGCACCACGTCGTAGTCGCTGTACCACAGGAAGTCGTAGCGCATGGGAGTTCGGCCGACTTCCTCGCCGTTGAGATAGACGAGGGCGCCGGTGGGCTCGCTGGTGATGTCGACGGTGCGCTGGGCGCAGCCGGTCGTCAGCGCGAGGAGGAGAAGGGTGAGAGCGATGGCGGGGCGGCGCATTTGGCGGGGAGTATAGAGAGGAGAGAGGATAGAGGATAGAGGATGGCGGGGGAGGGGGCGGTGGGTTTGTTCGGTCAAAAAAGTTGGCGAGGGGGAAGGCGAAAGTGGCGTTTTTGGAGCGGCAGAGGGGGATTTGGCTTCGTTTGGTGGGTTTGTTTTTCCCCGGTGGGTTTGTTTTGGGCTGGTCCGTGGTCCGTTGTTGGTTGTCAGTTGTTGGGGAGGCGGGGCAGAAAAAAAAGTAGGTCGAAGAGGGTCGGGACGCGGTTTTCTGTAAATTTGGTTCGAAACTGGGGTTGTGGAGGGGCGGGGCAAGGAAGTGCCAAAAAAAGCGAGTCCTTTCCGAGTCCTTTTCGAGTCCTTTTTGGGTCCCGAATGGGTCCTTTGGGCGGGAAAGCGCGTCCCTGGCGGCGAAAAGCGAGTCCCGATGCTTACAGGAGGAAAAAGGAAGCTGCGAAGGGGCGGATCGGGGAATGGGAGAATGGGAGAGAGAGGCGGAGGAGGCGGGGCTTGAAAGGTGAAACGTGAAGCCTGAGGGCAGGGAATCTCCGGGGGTACGTTTGGGTGGGTGGGACGAGAGCATGCAGACCCCCTTTCTTTAAGGATGTCGGGCAGGAGTGCCCGACCTACCGTAGCTATACGTTTTTGGGGTGAGGTTGTTCGGTAAAAATTTGGGTTTTGTTCATTTTAAGTGGTGTAGTATCTCTTTACCGTTGCCGGCCCAAACGGCCGAAATGGGGGCAGAATTTGATTTGCGGCCGACGGATACGCACCGACGAGTACGTCGGTGCGTGGCGGACAAGAATGTCCGCCCCACCGTCGGGAGCAGGTTAAAAACCTACACTACAAGCGCCCGAAGCGCGGGACGGTGAACAGTTACCAGAAATTCAGATTATTGAACCGGAGAGACGCGGAGGACGCGGAGAAGAAGATGAGTGAAGCGGCCGAAGGCTATTTTGCTTTGATTGCGGCGATTGCCAGGCCAATAAGGGCGGCAGCTCCGATAATAATGGCGACATTGGACATTTGCTCGTCGATTCGGTCTTCCACTGCTACGCCTGCCCGTTCCACCTGCTCGACGAGAACGTCTACGCGTCGCAGAATCTCCCAAGGGCGCTTTTTCAAAACGCGGGCAGCTTGAGCGAGCTGCGCGACGGTTATTTGAGTGGTCCCAGTTTCCACGCGCGACCATGCCGATTGGCTCAATGACAATTCATTGGCCATCTCCTCCTGTTCGATTTTCGCGTCTTTGCGCAATGCGACAATAATCGCTCCGACGATGCGCGAATAGGTCGTAACCTGCACAAGTTTTTCAGTTGACTTCATGGGATTATGCGTATAATGCATTAATGCGGTTGAGCTCGGCCGCCGATATCGATACTAACCTCCGCTGATCCTACTCGATATGCAGCGGCGAGGATCGATGCAAATTATATCGAGTAGCGAGGTTTGATATGGCCTACGGCGATCATTTGAAGGTGCAACGATTCATATACACCCACCACGGAATCGACTGTGGAGATGGTTCCGTGATCGAATTCGCGCCAAAGAGGTCCGTCGGCATGGTTCGAAGAGTTTCCATGAGCGATTTCGCGGAAGGTGGTCAGGTGGAGGTCGTGGAGCATCCGGATCGGGCTTACTCACGGAATATGATTGTTTGGCGAGCCAAACGGCGTATAGGGGAAATGGGTTGGAGCTTGCTTAGGAATAACTGTGAACATTTTGCGACCTGGTGTGTGACCGGAAGCGTGGAAAGCCAGCAGGTGCAGCAGGGTTTGGTCTTCAGCGTACTCGGTTTAGCGATAGGGTTGTTGCTTACGAGAGGCTAGGAGTTAGAAGCGATTCAGCATCAAACGATCTAACCCGAATGCCATCAGTAATAACCGTAACAGCTGTCATACAATACCCCTGCTGAAAAGTCCCACCATTCGAAAGCCTTCCGAGCGAATTGAACTGCGTCTTGAAGGACCGCTACGTTAATCAGACGAAAATTGAGTAGGTGCGCCTCACCGGTTCTCGCGACCGGGTAACGGAAGACCTCGCCACGCGGATCAGCATCGATAACTGCTTCGATTAACGAATCCATTCCAACAATTAGTTCGCCATCAGGATCGAACTGCTTTTCGCGCACAAGATACGCGCGGACGGATGTCCAATTGTCTTTAAGACCATGAGTAAGCTTGAGTGACGCATCCTCGCCCCAAAGGCGTGGCAGAATCTCCGCCAAGTGCTTTAGCCACAGTTCTAGCCCTTGCCTGAAATTGAAGGCGATTGGATAGACGAGTTCGTCAACATGCCAATTACTCTCTGCAAGAGAATCGATGAGCCGTTGAGAGGCCAGGAAAAATCCACCCGCGTAATGTGCGTAGTTGTAGGGCCCGCCGTTGCGCCCTACACATGCATTTAAGTGCGGATATTCGCCTGCACGAAATACGGGATTGACACTACTCATTTTCGCCTATCAGAAAGTGAAAAGTTTAGCAGATCTCGCAGGAGAAAAATATGCTCTCTGGCAAACAAGGAATATGCCAGCAAAAGTGGGATTTATTTTGATAGCGGTGAAGGCATAGACTGAAGGGATGTTCTTTCTGTTAATCATCACCGTCCTCCCATCCCTCGGCCTATTGTGGTGGGTTTGGGCGGATCGGCGGGTGAGGCGGTTGAAGCATGCGCGGTGGTGGAGGGGGTTGGTGGGGGGATTTGCGGGGATGATGCTGGGGGGATTTGTGTGGGTGATTGTGGCGAGAAGGATGCACGTGGCGGCGGTGCCGCCGGTGCCCTGGCTGGCGGGGGTGTATTTGTGGCATTTGCTGGTTTTGCCCTTGACGGTGGGAGTCATGGTGCTGGTGGGATTTTTGGTGGGAATGAGACGTGTGGGGGTGTGGGTGTGGGGGTGTGTGGGCGTGAGAAGGATGGGGGCGGA
>JBGPEF010000057.1:0-15980 GCA_041482675.1 Tepidisphaeraceae bacterium
ATCTTCCCAAACCGGCTGATCTGCCCCGCATCCAAAACCGGACTGATGTAATTCCCCTCCGTCGCAAATCCACTCGACATGCTGGCCACCCCGCCCACATTCGCCAGCCCCAGCATGACCCGCCCATCCTTCGTCGCCAGCAGGCTCATCACCTGCTTCGGATTCACCTTCGCCAGCACCTGCGTCTCCTCCACCGCCGGGCTCACCTGATAAACCAGCCCCTCGCTCCCCGTCCCCACCAGCAGCGTCCCATCTTTTTCAATGATCGACAGGACCATCACCGGCTGACGGAAAATTTCCGTCACAAATCCCGCCGGATCGATCCGGTAAATCGCATTCCCCTCCGTCGGCATCGGATTCAGCGGCGGCACATTCGGCAACTGCGGCCGCACCACCGGCGGCGTGGCCCCCTGCCGCCCGCGCGTCGGCGCCGGCGGAGCCGGCGTCGGATTGGGATCCCCCGGCGCTTGCGGGCTCGCCGGCCGCCCCAGTATTTTCTCCAGCGCTGGATCACCCATGAACAAACTGATCTTCTTCTTCGGAATCGGGTCCGGCTCCCCCGGATTTGGCTTTGGAATCTCCGGCGGCTTGGGCTCGCGCGGCTTGGGCGACGGCAGGGGGGTCACCTCAACTCCGCCTTCCGGCCTTCCCGCCTTCTCCGTCTCCGCCGCCTCCGCGGCCCCAATCTCCTCCGTATCCGAAGCCTGCCCCGTCCCCGCATACAAATTCCCATCCGCATCCAGCGCCAGTGCGCTCACCTCCGACTCCGCCGCATCATAAAGCACAAACGCTTCCTTGGTTTTCCGATTAACGCGATAGACCAACCCATTCGGATCGGTCCCCACAAACAACAAATCCTTATCATCCCCCACCATGCTCAGCAGATTGTTCTCATCCGAATCCAGCAACACCGTTTTCGTCCCATCCGGCTTGATCTCAAACAACTGCCCATTCGGCCCCGTCGCCGCATAAATCATCCGGTCCCGCGTCTGCACAATCTTCCACACATACTGCACCCCCTCCGCCGAAAATATCTCCACCGGCTTCTCCCCCGCCTTCTCCATCCGCAAAATCCGCCCCTTCTCCCCGCCCGTTCCGATCAGCAACTTCCCATCCGCATCGATCAGCAGCGAAAAAACATTCGTATCCTCCAGCGTCGCCACCGTGCTCACCTTCTCCCCTTTAAGCTGTAGCACAATCCCCTGCGGCCCCGTCCCCGCATAAATGCTCCCATCCGGCGCTTCCGCCAGCGCATACACGCTGCTGATCTTCGGGTCCTGCTCCAGCAATGTCTTCACCGCCCGCGACAATTTCACATCCCCCAGGTTCGTCGCCACCACATTGTTAAATTTCCCCTTCTTAAAATCCGCCTCCGTCGTGTGCGACCAATGCGACGCCCCGGCCGCAAAAATCATCCGCGCCCCAAGGCACATCACAAAAACAACCATCAATTTTTTCATGGAAAACCTCGAAGCAGGAAATTCACTTGGCTGGCTCAACCTCATTCGGCGCAGGCAGCTCCGGCTTGTCCCCCTTCGGCGCATTTATTTTGATCCCCGGCACATCAATCCTCGCCGGACCCACCGGCCCCGGCTTCCCCGGCGCATCCACCTTCGCACCCTTGTCAATCACCAGGTTAAAATGCGCCTGCCCGCTCATCACATAATCCGTGGACAGTATCTTCGCACTCGAGCTCACAAACGTCGTCGTATTCGACAACCCCGCCCCCAGCAACACTCTTCGCCGCGACGACGGCAATCTCGGCATCGCCGTCCTCCCAATCGCCACCCCATCCGGC
Organism: Tepidisphaeraceae bacterium; assembly: GCA_041482675.1. GTDB lineage: Bacteria > Planctomycetota > Phycisphaerae > Tepidisphaerales > Tepidisphaeraceae > JBGPEF01. The sequence goes on from JBGPEF010000057.1 coordinate 1,799, forward strand.
TGCCGCAACAGCCGCAGATACAGCGAATCCCGCCGAACCCCCGTAATGTCCCGCAACACCGCAAACACCTCATCCGCGCTCTCCGCCGTAAACCGAAACGGCCGGCTCGACTGCTCCTCGATCAGGTAACTCTGCCAGTCCAGCACCGCAAAATCATACGCCCCATCCGGCAAATCCCGCGGCAGCACAAACTCCATCGGCAGCACCGCCTCCGCCCCGCGAAACGGCCGATAGCTCACAAACGCCTTCACCGTCTCCCCCGGCTCATATTTCAGCTTCGGCACGCTCACCGACAATATCTGCGCCTCCCGCGCCTCCCGCGAAACCCGCAGCACCCCGCTCATCTTCTTCAGCCCCACTTTCTCAAACGGATTGTCCGCCGCCGCCTGCACCGGACTCCCCAGCGTCGAAAAAATCTCCTGCGGGCTCGTGTTCACGAACCGATTCTGCACCGACAGCTTCTGCCCATTGGCAAACTCCATCGTCAGGTCATAGTCCACCGTGTGATATTGCGGCAGCTCCCGATTCGCGCTCACCGCGATCACCGCCGACATCGCCGCCAGCATCGGCGTGAATTTCGGGTGCAGCGACGCGTTGAAGTGATACGTCTGATCCAGCGTCCCATCCGCATACACACATCGAATATCCATCGGAATCGTCGCCGGCGCTTCCCCGATCGTCCCCGCCACCCCCACCACCTGGTCCGCGTGCAGCGTCCCCTGCACCTTCAACGCCGACCCCAGCTTAAAGCTGTTCACGATGTTCGCGATCACCGAATGGATGTATCCGCTCCCCATCGGCAGCGAAACTTCCCCCTCGGAAAAAAACGCGTGCCCAAACCCCAGCACCCGATCCCCCAGCACTTCCGTCACCGTCCCAATCGCCGTCATGTCCATGTCCCCCGTCATGATCGGCACCGCGATCGCCGACCCCGGCTCCAGCTTCACCGGCGGCCCCTCCTCCACCGCCCCCCCTGCTCCCCCCGCCCCTCCCGCCTGAAGCGGCATCATCCCATGCGCCCGCAAAACCGGCTCAAATTGCTCAAAAACTTTCTGCGGCACCCCCGACATCATCAACGGCGTCGCCAGCGGCCGCAGCCTCATCTCCGCCCCCGAAAAAGGGGATAAGTCCAATTTCTCCCGCTCAAAAAGGGGATAGGTCCAATTTTCCGCCTCGCGCCCTCCCTCACGCCCTCTCTTCTCCACTCGCAGTGGCAAATACTCCTCCATCCCCCACCGAATCCTCGGCCGCGCCGCCGGCCCCGCGCTCTCCTTCCCATTGCTCCCCGCCGGCCGCTCGATCTTGATCGCATTCACCGGCAGCGTCAGCATATACTCGATCGGCTGCACCCCTCCCACCGGGTCCTTCCCCATCGGCCACCCATACGCAAACGCCCCCGCCAGCCTCTCCCTTCCCTCATCATCCTTCAAAAAAATCGGCGACCCGCTCATCCCCGCAACTCCCCCCGTGTGCTCCAGGTTCTGCCCCTTCAGCCGCACCAATATCACGTGCAGCTTCGGATTAAAATTCCGCAGGATCGAAATCACCTCGACATCAAACCGCTCGATCTTCGTCCCCCGAAACACCGACAACCCATACCCCTTCATCCCCGGCCGAATCTCCGCAACCCTCATATGCCTCGCCGGATCAAACCCCGGCGGCGCACTTTCCCCCCAAACCACTCCCCCCATCACCAGCAACATCAACCCCACCATCTGTAACCGCTTCATCCCCCCGATGTTAGTCGATCAATCCCCCCACACAAGCCCCAACCAACCCGCCTCGACCTCACCCGCCTCCTCCTCCTACTCTTCCTCCTAATCCTGCTCTTAGTCCTCTTCCCAATCTTAATCCCACTCTTAATCCTTCTCCTCTTACTGCCCAGCCAAGCACTACATTATCGTTCCCCCCAATGTCACTTTATTTTTACGTCAAGTGCATACAAGTAGATAACCGACAAACTGCGGGAGCCAGATCGCACGTTCTTCAAGGCGCGTTTAGTCGATTTTCCCGGCCAAAGTTTCCGAGCCCTCGCTCAAAGCTCCGCCGAAACCCCGCTTCGGCGAAGCAGGAGACCAAAATGAGCTTGCTCATGTCGAATAGCCTTCCTGACGCGACCGGAAGGCGTCGAAGCAAGCCACCCCGTCCCCCGATACGAACTCCAGCGATTCGAAATGCAGGACGATTTCTATCCGCCTTCGGCGCTGTGCTGATCAATGCCGCAGCCCTCAAAGTTTACGCTCAGACCGCCCAACCCGCTCCCACCTCCCAGCCGGTGTCTGCCCCCGAAAAAGCCCCCTCGCCCTATAAAAAAATGTCCCTCGACGAGCTGATGGATATCGAGCTGATGCAAGTCGAGGTCACCTCCGTCTCCAGACGCGAAAGCACCGTCGGCCAATCTCCCTCGGCCGTGACCGTCATCACCCAGGAAGACATCCGCCGCTCCGGCGCGCGCAGCATTCCCGATACGCTGCACATGGCCCCGGGTTTGGAAGTCGCCCAGATCGACAACAGCACCTGGGCCATTTCAGCTCGCGGCTTCAACAGCAATACGGCCAACAAACTACTCGTCCTGATGGATGGCCGCAGCGTTTACACCCCCCTCTACTCGGGCGTCTTCTGGGATGTGCAGGATACGCTCATGGAGGACATCGACCGCATCGAAGTCATCCGCGGGCCGGCCGGCGCGCTCTGGGGCGCCAACGCCGTCAACGGCGTCATCAACATCATCACCAAGGACGCCGCCGACACCCAGGGCCTGTTCGTCAGGGGCGGCGTCGGAACCGAACAGCGCGACTTCATCGGCGCACGCTACGGCTGGAAGATCGCCGACAACGCCTTCGCCCGCGTCTATGTCAAACATTTCGAGCGCGACGAAACTGTCCTCAGCACCGGCGCGGATGGCGCCGACGATTTCCTCATGACCCAGACCGGCTTTCGCATCGATTGGCAACCGTCAACTCAGAACCACTACACCCTCCAGGGTGACGTCTATCAGGGCAACCGCAGCAATCTCACCACCGACGACACCGACCTCGCCGGCGGCAACATCCTCGGCCGCTGGAAGCATAAGCTGGAGCACGGTGGCGACGTCTCCATCCAGATGTACTACGACCGCACCCAGCGCGACATTCCCCAGACCTTCGCCGAAGACCGCGACACCTTTGACTTCGATTTCCAGTACCACGTTCCCCTTGGCGCCCGCCACGATCTCACTTTCGGCCTGGGCTATCGCGTATCCGCCGACGATGTCACCAACAGCGCGGCCATCAGTTTCATCCCCGATCACCAGACCCAGCAATTGTTCAGCGCCTTCGTCCAGGATGAAATTCAGTTGATCCCCGACAAGCTGCGCCTCACCATCGGCGCCAGGATCGAGCACAACCAGTTCACCGGCGTTGAAGTCCAGCCCAACGCGCGATTGCTCTGGATGATTGACCCGCGCCAGGCCGCCTGGGCAGCCATTTCCCGCGCCGTCCGCACTCCCACCCGTCTCGAACGGGATCTCCAGATCATCGCCCCCACCGTCTCCGTCCTGGGCAACAAGGACTTCGAATCTGAGAACGTCATCGCCTATGAGCTGGGATACCGCATCCAGCCATCCAAGCTCCTGGCCCTCGACCTCGCCGCCTTTTACAACAACTACGACAAGCTGCGCAGCCTCGAGGTCAACGGCACCCAGTACACGATCGACAACCAGCTCAACGGCCAGACCTACGGCATCGAGCTGGGCGCCACACTGAAACCGGCCGACTGGTGGGTGCTCCGCAGTGCCTACACCTACCTCCAGGTCCAGTTGCAAACCGATCCCGGCAGCACCGACACCACAACCGTCGCCTCCGAGGGCAACGACCCCGAGCACCAGTTCTACATTCGCTCCTCCATGGATCTCCCGCACCACCTCGACCTCGACTGCACCTTGCGCTATGTCAGCGAGCTTTCGAATCAGAACGTCCCCGCTTACACCGCCGTTGATGTGCGCCTCGCCTGGCGGCCCAGCCAACAACTCGAATTCGCCATCGTCGGCCAAAACCTCTTCGACAACCAGCATCCGGAGTTCGGCGCCAGTGCCAACCGCCACGAACTCGAACGCGGCGTGTTCGCCTCGCTCACGTACCGGTGGTAAGCGGGATCGGAATATCTGATGACTTTGACAATCACCATCCCCAAACCCCCTCCTTCGACCACCCCGGTCCGCTGGCTGCTGATTTTGGCCGTGTGCTGGGTGATGGTCGGCCCACCACAATCCCGCGCCCACGCCGCCTCCTCCAGGGAATACCAGATCAAGGCCGCCTGCCTGCTGAATTTCGCCCAGTTCATCGAATGGCCCGCCGCCGCTTTCGCCAAACCCGATTCACCCATCATCGTCGGCGTCCTCGGCGATGACCCCTTTGGCGACGCCCTCGAATCCACCTTCCGCGATGAATCCATCCAGGGCCGCGCCCTGCTCGTCCGCCGCGCCCGCGATCTCGACGACCTCAAATTCTGCCACCTGTTGTTCATCAGCAAATCCGAAAAAGCCCGCCTGACCGAAATCCTCTCGGGCTCAATCGACACCCCCGCCGTCACCGTCGGCGAAATCGACGAATTCGCCCAGCGCGGCGGCATCATCAATTTCTACATCGACAACGCCAAAATCCGCTTCGAGGTCAACCCCGACGCGGCCCAGCGCAAAGGACTCAAAATCGGCTCCCAGTTGCTCAAGCGGGCCAGAATCGTCGGCTCCGATCCACGAAAGGGGCGCGAATAACATGCCCTGGCTCAGAAACATGCAGATCAAGCGCAAGTTGACCGTCATCATCCTGTTGACCTGCACCGCCGTCCTCCTCGTCGCCGGCATCGCCATGATCGCCGCCCAACTCCTCACCTCGCGCCGCGCCATGGTCCAGGAAATGACCGTCCTCGCCGACCTCCTCGGCCGCAACACCACCGCCCCCCTCTCCTTTCACCGTGACGAAGACGCCGAAGAAGTCACCCGCACCCTCTCCGCCTTACAGGCCAATCCCCACATCCTCGCCGCCTGTCTCTACGACAGGGATCAAGCCTCCTTCGGCAGCTACCTCCGCGACCACGCCGCAAAAAACTTTCCCACCCAACCACCCGCCGATGGCCCTCACTTCACGCGCGAATATCTCGAGCTCTCTCATCCCGTCGAGCTAAACCAGAAACGCATCGGCACCATTTACCTCCGCGCTGATTTTGGAAGAATCTACAGCGAAGTCGCCATGCACGCCGCCATCCTCGGCCTGGTCCTCCTCGTCACCATGGCCGCCACTTTCGCCGTCTCCCCCCACCTGCGCAAGCCCATCGCCGAACCCATCCTCGCCCTCGCCGACGTCGCCAGGCTCATCGCCGAGAAAAAGGATTATTCCTGCCGCGCCATCAAGCAAAGCCAGGATGAAGTCGGCCTGCTCACCGACGCCTTCAATCAAATGCTCGGCGAGATCGAGCTCGGCCAGAATTCCCTCCGCAGCGCCCACGAGGAGCTCGAACAGCGCGTCGAAAAACGGACCGAACAGCTCAGACAGGCCAACGACGCCCTCGTGAAAAACGAAACCGAGTTGCAGCACGCCAAAAACGCCGCCGAATCCGCCAACCACGCCAAGAGCGATTTCCTCGCCAACATGAGCCACGAAATTCGCACCCCCATGGCCGCCGTCCTCGGCTACGCCGACCGCATGCTCGAACCCGATCAGCAGCCCAGCGACCGCCTCGACTGCGTCAACACCATCCGCCGCAACGCCGAGCACCTCCTCGCCGTCATCAACGACATCCTCGATCTCTCCAAGATCGAGGCCGGCGAAATGGTCACTGAAACAATCAGTTGTTCCCCCTGCCGCATCATCTGCGACCTCACCTCCGTCATGCGCGTCAAGGCCGGCGAAAAACACCTCCAGCTGGAAATGAAAATCGACGGCTCCATCCCCCGGCAAATCCAGAGCGATCCCACCCGTTTGCGCCAAATCCTCATCAACCTCATCGGCAACGCCGTCAAATTCACCGAAGCCGGCTGGGTCCGCCTCGTCATCAGGCTCACCGGCGCTGACACCCCCGATCCCCACCTCTGCTTCGAAGTGACTGACAGTGGCATCGGAATGTCCCCGGAGCAGCTCTCCTGCCTCTTCAAGCCCTTCGCTCAGGCCGACACCTCCACCACCCGCCGCTTCGGCGGCACCGGCCTCGGCCTCTGGATCAGCAAACGCTTCGCCGAAATGCTCGGCGGACAGCTCACCGTCGAATCCGCCGTCGGCCGCGGCAGCCAGTTCCTCGTCCGCATCCCCACCGGCAGCCTCGCCGGCATCCCTCTCATCGAGCGCTGTACCGAATCCATGGACGATTCCGAATCCACACACCAGCCCCAGGGCGCCCATCGCCTTCACGGCCGAATCCTCCTCGTCGATGATGGCCCCGAAAACCGCGACCTCCTCTCCTATTACCTCCGCCAGGCCGGCGCTGACGTCACCTTCGCCGAAAACGGCCTCCTCGCCGTCGAAAAAGCCCTCGCCTCCCTCAGCGCCAAAACCCCCTTCGACCTCATTTTCATGGATATGCAAATGCCCGAGATGGATGGCTACGCCGCAACCGCCAAGCTGCGCAGCAAAGGCTACACCGGCCCCATCGTCGCCCTCACCGCCCACGCCATGGCCACCGACCGCGATAAATGCCTGATGAGCGGCTGCACCGACTACCTCAGCAAACCCGCCCGCAAACCCCAGCTCCTAGAAATGGCCACCCGCTTCCTCCGCCTCACCCCCACCCTCCCCATCATCAAAAGCAACGTCGACGATGAAGCGGTCCGCATGTTTCTCGCCACCTTCGTCGCCGAGCTCCCCATCGAAGTAACCCGCCTGAAAAACCTGCTCCAGGAAAATGACCTCGCCCACCTCCGCGACATCGCCCACCGCCTCAAAGGCTCCGGCGGCCTCTACGGCTTCGAATCCATCACCACCACCGCCTCAATCCTCGAAGCAGGCCTCAAGCAACAACAAGCCCTCGAAACCACCGCCCAACAAGTCGGGGATTTAATCGACCTCCTCCGCCGCGTCGAAGGCTACAGCCACATCTCCGAATCCACCCCCGCCAACCCCACCTAAGCCCCGCCCCTCCTCCTACTCTTACTCCTCCTCCTGCTCTTAGTCCTCTTCTTAGTCTTAATCCCCCTCTTAATCTTTCTCCTCTCCCACCTCTTCTCCCCTCGCCCCTGTACTCAGCGGAGAAGGCCAGGGTGAGGGGTTCTTCCTCTGAATTCTGAATTCTGAGTTCTGAATTCTTCATTTCCCCTCATACCCCTTCCACAAATACTCCAGCCCCTCCCCCAGCGTCTGCTGCTTCACCCCTCCATCACAGTGCCCCGCATTCTTCGCAAACACAAACTGATAATGATACCCCTTCTCCCCCAGCACCTTCGCCATCCTCTCATTCGCCAAAACCCAGTCATGCATATTGTCCCGCATCAAATTCGGATTGAGCAGATCTTTATCCCCCACCTCCATCCAAATCCTCAGCGGCTTCACCGGACTATTCGGAATCAACTTCTGATGCAAATCCCACGCCCCCCCCGGCGTCTCCGCATTCTTCGGCCATTGCTGATTCACATACGTCCCCGAATACGTCAACACCCGGTGATACCACTCCGGGTGATACCACGCCATGATCATCGCGCACGACCCTCCCGAGCTACACCCCATCGTCGCCCTCCCCTCCGGATCACTCGTCAATTTCACTTTGCATTCCTTCTCCACCAGCGGCAACACCTCCTTCTCCACAAACTCGCCGTACAGTCCCGACATCGTGTCATATTCCAGCCCCCGCTGACTCCCCTGCGCATCCCCGCTCCCATTCCCAATCGAAATCGCAATCATCACCGGCACTTTTTTCTCCGCGATCAAATTATCCAGCGCCGTAAACAACATCCCATCCGGCCCATCCGCCCCCACAATAAACGGCGCCGCCGTCCCCGCCTCATATTGCTTGGGCACATAAACCGCCACCCTCCGCGTATAAGCCGCCGCATGACTGCTGGTCACAATCAGCTTCAACGGATCGCCCGCATCCACCACCCCAAACGTCCCCTTCTCCCGCGCAATCCCCGGATAAATCTTGCTCTCCTCCGACTTCATCGTCAGATTATGCACCGTCCCCTTCGCCACCCCCTCCTTCACCACCATCTCCCCCCCCTTCTTGTGCGTCGGCCCAATAATAAAATTCCCATCCTCCTCCGCCGACGCAACCGCCCCATCCTCCAACTCCTTCGCCTTCACAAACCCCTCCGTATTCGGATCCCTCCCCGCCACCTTCGGCCGCGCCTCCCGCGCCGCCGGCGGCGGTACTGGCGCCGGATCCGCCCCCTCCCCCATCACCGCACTCATCCCAACCATCACCCCAACCAACCAAACCACCCTCCACATTTTTCCACGCATCGAAATCTCCTTACTCCCCGGCCGCCGCCGAAGAATCACGCCAGGTTCTGTATCTTCTGTTATCGCCCGGTGCCACCCGAGCTCCCGGCCGAGTATACCCCCCACGCCACCCCCTGCAAAAGGCCATTGAATTCTCTTCCGCTACTCCACAGGCCCCGCCTTCATCCCACTCTTCATCCTCATCTTGCTCTTAGTCCTCTTCCCAATCTTCATCCTCCTCTTAATCTTCCTCCTCTCCCCCGTACTTCATCTTCTCTCCATCCCTTTCTCTGAACGTTGGATGTTCGACGTTGGATGTTGGACGTTCGCCGAAGGCCAAAACCTCCCGCACCTCCACCACCGCATCCACCGCGATGTCCAGGAAATCGTCAACGGCAACCTGGCCTTCGTGGCGGGGATCACCGACTCCGAATTCTGATTGGCGGCGTGTCCTTCTAGGTGCCCTCCCAACTTTACGCCGCGTCTTTGTCCTTCAGCGTTCCAAGTTTGCTTCCAAGCGATCGCTTAATTCGCTCATCCACGTGATAACGTGGCAAAACTGCAGATGTAAGCGCGGCCTCAGACCAGAGTTCTTCAACTTCCTGTTCACTCCAGTTGCCCGATTTTCGGAGTGCTAGTGCTCCCAGCACAGTTTCAACCAACTGCTGTTGAAACCACTCCTTCACCACTGCTTCAACGACTGCCTCGGCCGCCGGCAAATGCGAGTAGAATTTGCACCATCGAGCGATCATATCGGTGAAAACGCGGAAGTCCGAATTGGCCTGAATAGTGTTGACTTCAGGTAAAAACTTGGCAGCGCGATCTTCCAGGAAATCGGTCGTTCGCGTACCGTCCCGAACCGATACCCATTTTACCCTTGGGTCAGTAAAACCACCGACCTCTTCCGCGGGAGTGCTGCCGACGTCCGCAAACAGCGCATAAATATCGCCCGCCCGACCTCCCCCATTTTTTCGACCGCGTCGCCGTCCGCCGCCGCCAGAGCCACCCCCGTCCGATGCATCGCCGCCAGTGTTTGCGAAACTATCCTCGATGTTGTGCTTTCCATCAGGTGTTGGCCGATACCGACTGAACTTAAACAACTCGCGAATCTGTTTCAGGCGCTCGCGAATTGAGTCCGAGTTTTCTGCATTTGCCGCCCCAGCCGCGACTTTATCCATTAGCTTTATGATGGGCTCCGGCATCTGAGCGCGAAATTCTGCAGCCCATTCTGTCCATGGAAGCGGTTGGCTCTCGATCAACAAATGGGTACGTGCGGTATTCGCGGTTAGCCCCCCGACTTGGTTTTGAAGCGGCTGTAGATAGATTACAACACGATTGTACCCGAAGATCACGCCGAAAGATTGCAATCTCGCCACACCGGTGCGGCCGATCGCGATCTCATACAATTCATCGTCGTACAGGGCTGCGGCGTGACCACCTGAAAAGTGACTTCCGGAGTCGTCCACCTTCTCCTTCAGAATCCACCACCGGGCTGTAGCTTGCTTTAGCGCCAACAAGCCAGATTCACTCGAGTTTGCTTTCAACCACGCCTCTTGTCCAATCACTTTACGCAGCATGTTATGACGGTCGTCGCGCGGGGATGCCCAGTTCTCTCGAGCCTTGACCGTGACTTTTTCCGGGAAGCGAAAATATCGACTGTTCAAATACCGCGTAATCCAGCGGGAAGGGATCAAAGCTTCGGGCGGTGCGTCCATCGTACTCGCGCCCGGCTTGTTGCCAAGCAAGATCACCATCGTTCCATGATCTTTGATGGGTTCAGGCTTTATATCTTTCGAGACTGGCAGCCAAAATTCGCCATTTTGATGACGACGAAGCCCATATGTCCCTGTATCAGGGTCTTTCCAAAGGTGGATCATCGATCCCTGGCCGCCCTTCCAACTCAAGTAGACGAGACCAAGCGTGTTGCGCGGGGCGGCAGCGATCTTCGCACCCATTCCGAAATTTCCGTGCTTCGTCTGCTCATGCATCGATGACGAAAGCTGATTGATGTAATCAATCATTTCAGGCCCCGTCATTCCAATGCCCGTATCGATTACCGCAAGCTTGTACCCCTCCTTCGGTTCAAGCTCGTAGCGGGTCCAGTCCACGTCCCAACGGACCTCACCGGCCTGATCGTGTGAAGCCTGAATTCCCTGAATCGCATTCTCTGTTAACTCACGGAGAAACTGCAGCGGACCGCAGTCTTGCGCAAGTCGCTCCAGCATGAACGTCATATTTGCCACCTGCATGGGATAGGTGGCGTCCGTAGATTTGACGATAGCGCGTGGCGCGGCGGAAGACATGGTTTTCTCCCTGTCTTGCGGTAGGGTAAGCGACCGCAAAAGACAAAAAGTGTTTCTCAAGTTGCGGCTGTGAAGGAATGCGCCAATCGCAGTCGGCCACAGTCGCCAACTTCCAAAACGTTGGGTGAAGATATTCGATGAGTAGCAACCTTGTCAATCGATGCGACCCGCTCACACCGCAGCAACGATCCGCTCGAATGGCCATGGTGAGAGCGACGAAAAATCGCTCAACTGAAATGAGGGTGGCGGCTCGCTTAATCCGACACGGTTTCCGCGGTTGGAAACGACATGCGGCTGATGTTCCCGGACGGCCGGACTTCTGTTTTATCGCAGAGCGTGTGGCAGTGTTCGTGGACGGTTGCTTCTGGCACGGTTGCCCTCGCTGCCAGCGAAATCAACCTCACTCACGGCCGTCCTTCTGGCGAAACAAAATCGAATCAAACCGCCGGCGCGATCGGAAAGTTAAACGCTTACTGCAGGCGCAGGACTACGTCGTAATGCGAATCTGGGAACACGCTCTCTCAAACGAGGGCTGGTTGAAGCGATTACGTGCAGTGTTGAGGCGTGAGCGCTCCTAGCGCGGCTTGGCCAGCAATGCTCTCGCCAATGGCGCGGCTACCACTTGACCGAGCGTAACCGGGACCGCGTTTCCGATCTGCCGCATACATCCGCACCACGAGCCATCGAACGCCCAATCGTCGGGGAATGCTTGTAATCGAGCACATTCGCGGACAGAGAAGTAACGGACACTCTTATCGTCCAAGCGGATCATATTTTCACCGCCAGGTACGCCGTGATACCCCGCCTTAATGGTCTTGGCGGGCGCGTCCATGCTGCTACCGTCGTGGCCCGCGTAGGCCCGCGCGCCGGGGTTGAGAAAATGGTTCAAGAATTTATGCGAAGTGCGCCCGAGACCCACATTTGGCAGATCACAAATCGCGTCGCGGACGGTTCGCCATGCAATGCCTGCATCCCCTTCACGCAACTGCGGCAGAATCGTTCGCACGGCTGTCGGGACTGCTGGTATGTGCCGCTTTCGGATGTCATGACGTTTCCAATAACGCCCTGTCACCCATTGATCGACCAACAGCACCTCACGAGAGTGCGTCGCAAGTGGGAAACTGTATTCGATCCCAAGGTCGGCCCGGACGCCGACGATGAAAACACGCTCACGACGTTGGGCTACGCCGAAGTTCGCCGCGTTCAATACCTGGGTGACGACGTTGTATCGAACGCCGTCATATCTACCGCTTGTCTCAAGCCGCTCTAGCCGCGCTCTATGTTCCTTCCACTTCTCACCCTTTCGGCGTTGAAGGTGTGGATATTTGAGTTGGTAGACGATGTAGTTGAAATAATTGAAAAACGACCCAACTTGCAACCCTTTTACGTTTTCAATGATGAAAGTCTTTGGCTCGCACTCGCGCACGGCGCGAATGAACTCTGGGAACATCTCCCGTGAGTCAGACCGGCCGTTGCGCTTACCCCCTTGCGAGAAGGGTTGACATGGTGGGCCGCCACTTAGTAGATCGATCCCCGCATATGCGGAAAAGTTCAAGTCGCTGATGTCCCCTTCGATGATGTTCCAGTCGCAGATTTTCGCAACACCATTGCGCTTGTTCCTACGCAGTGTTTCGCAAGTCGGGCCGTGTAGGTCGATGACGGTCATCTCACCAAACCCTGCCAGAGCCGTTCCAAGCGCGAGTCCGCCCGCGCCAACACAAAGCTCCAGCGCCCGCAACTGGCATGCTTCATTCTTTTCAATAGCGGTCAGTGATCGCATTTGTTTCCGCCTGCCAGACAACCTACGATGCAACGGCGTCGAAACAGAGAGAGGGAAACCGAAAAGAGGATAAGCACATCATTCGAGATCAGAACAGATTCACCCCTCAATCGCCACCCCACCCACAGGAAACTGCACAAAATCACCAGTATCCGGAGTTTACCCGCTGCGGCGGGGAGGGGAGCAATAGCCTCACCCAGCCTGCGATCAAACGCCTTCGTCATCGCTCATTCCCTCCCCGCCCCGCTCTCCGGAGTTTACCCGCCGCGGCGGGGCGGTCAGGAGAACCATTCCCCATCCAAAACTCCGGAACCGCTCCTTCCAACCTCTCCCCCTCGCCTCTTCCCCGCTCCCCTTGGTGAATCTCGCAGCCTCTGTCCCCTACAGGTCGGCCTTTGTCCGGATTGCAAAAAAACCTTCATTTTAATTTGTTTTTAACAATTCTTGGCACATATTTACCCCAGGCGGGGAAGGAGCAGGCCATGAAAGCGGCTGCGCGTCTCATCGGGGCCATCGTTCTGGTCTTAACTCTCTCACGCCTCGCCCAAGCCGAGGTGGAGACCGTTTTTACGGGGGTTCCTTCCGGCCCTCTTGGCGTCTCGCTTTTCTATCCCAACCTGATTCCGCCGGCACCCGATCACAAGAATCTCCGCTTCTTTGGGGTTGCCGAGAGCAACGGCTTTCCCGGCCTCACCACGCTATCCATCCAATTTGACTGGCTGCTGCCGACAGGCGCGACAGCCCTCAGCCCGCCGATGACGTTTCCGGTTCTCCCCTTTACGGGCAACCCCGTGGACACCGGCACTTACACGCTGGATTTCTGTCCGACCGAGGTGAGCCTGCATTTCCTGACCGATTCCCCGGCCGGGATGTCGATGTCGGGATCGTTCGAGCATACGTGCCTCCCGGTGCCGGAGCCGGCAACTGCCATGGTTGTGTTCGCGGCCGCGGGAATGGGGCTGTTTCGGCGGCCCAGGAGACACTTCATCTAAAACCAGAAGGGCGAACCAGAAGGGGGGAGAACCAGAAGCGGGACATCCCTACCCCCTCGAGTCCAATCGCCCCGCCGGCCATCCTCTGCCCAAAAATCCATGTCCATCCGTGTGAATCCGTGGCTAACAATTCCTCCGTGGTTGCCTCCCTTCTGAATTCTGAATTCCGACTTCTGAATTCTCCGCAGCGCGCATGAATCCGCCCCCATCCTCCCCACCCCCGGCCAAACCCGAATTCTCTGCGTTCTCTGCGGTTCCCTCCCTTCTGAATTCTGAATTCTTCCAAAAAATCACCCTTGACATCCCCCTAACACCACACTACAATCCCTGCCACTGCGGCCTGATGTTTCATTGAGTCAATTCCCGAAAGGGGGGAAGTCCAAATGCTCCGCTCTCACCCACCCATCCGTCCCCGCGCCCTTCCCGCGCGCCCGCTATCCTCTATCTGCTATCCTCTATCCGCTTTCCCTCTCCCGGACCTTCTTTCTAATCACCAGGAACTTGTTTTCACTCCCAGAGAACCGTTCAGGAACCGAAAAGTACCGCTTTGGTACCGGAAAGTACCGGTTTTCCCCCGGTTTTTTAACTCTTTCTTGCCCCACCCCCTCCATCACCCCCGCCCCCCCCATCCTTTGCCAAAAGCCGGTTCCCCATCCCCCTCCATCGACTTTTTTCCCTCCCCCACCTCCCCCACAACCGACCACCAAC
>JBGPEF010000058.1:0-15928 GCA_041482675.1 Tepidisphaeraceae bacterium
AATGCTTCATACAGACAGCTCATCCGGTGCGTGTTGAGATTGTCCATCACCAGCGTGATCTTCTTCGCCTGCGGATAATGCGCGTCCACCAGTTCCTTGCTGTCACGGGGCGCATCAGAACCGGCCAGTCGGGGGCGCATTCAAAACCGGCCAGTGTTGTGAAGGGTCATATAAACCACATCGACTCCTGATTGCAAGTTTTCCTCGGTTTGGTTTTCGTCCAGACAGCGGGAGGAGGCAGGTGCTCGGATCGCCTTTGGAGGGGAGAGCCAGGTGCTTATGGTGCCGCGGAGGCCGCCGGTGCTGCCGCCGGCTCGATCTTCTCCTTCTCCATCTGCGTCTGGTTCCTCAGCCGATAGCTCTTGCCGGTGATGGTGATGATCTGGGCATGGTGCAGGAAGCGGTCCAGGATCGCCGTCGCCGCCGGCAGGTCGCCGATCAGCTTGCCCCAGTCCTCCAGTGGCCGGTTGCTGGTCATCATCGTCGATCTGGCTTCGTAACGCCGCATGATGATCTCGAAGAGATACTCCCCCGAACGCCTGGGCAACTGCTTCATCCCCATGTCGTCGATGATCAGCAGGTCCGGCTTCAGATAACGCTTCAGCAGCTTGTCCTGCTCGCCCAGGTTCTCCTCGTGCAGGAAGTCCCTCACCACGTCGAAGATCGAGCGGTACAGCACATCCAGGCCCATCTTGATCGCCTGATAGCCGATCGCCTGGACCAGGTGACTTTTGCCGACCCCCGGCGGGCCCAGCAGCAGCACATCCTTGGCCTGACGCACGAACTGGCAGGTGGCCAGGTCGTGGACCTGCTTCTTCCTGATCGAGCTGTTGAAGGACCAGTCAAAGTCCTCCAGAGTCTTGGGCTCCCGGAATAACGCGGCCTTGACCCGCCGCTTCATGTGCCGCTCGGCCCGCACCGCCAGCTCGTCGGCCAGCACCAGCTCCAGGAACTCGCCGTGGCTCAGGTGATTGCCCGAGGCCTCCGACATGATCGGAGAGCCGAGGTTGGTCGAATTGATGCGCGCCATCCAGTGGCACCGGCGGCCGGCGCGGGCTACCGCCAGCGCACACGGATGAACGTGCGGGACAGCGATGGCACGGTGATCCTCAGCTTTGGGCCCTTGAGTGGAGGGTCGCTGGCGACCTTACAGGATTGCCAAGCGATGAAGAAGCCGCACCTGGTGGTGGATGCGGGGGAATGATAGCGTGGAGGAGGCATGCGCGAACTCTCCAACCCGCCGGATTAGATTGTTGAAAAACAGATTAAAAAAGCACCGGTGTTTATACGCGCCCCAACTTCCGCAACGCGATTTCAATGACTTCCTCTCGGATCGCTGGCGGAATCTGGTCCATGATCAGCGCCTGAATCGTGTGCGGCTGCTTGCCATACCACTCGATCAGGCGGGAGGCGATCGTGACCTGGTTCATGCCACGAGCTTCGCTGATCTTCAGCCACGACTCACCGACCTTCCGTGTGACTTCGAGGCGCAAGATGATTCTGGGTTGCATAGCCGCTTCGCGCACTTGACCCCACTGATGTGCGCCATCATTGCAGCCATTGTCACTGGATTCCAGAGCGGCTGGGAGGCAGATCGACCCCAGTGAAGGGAACCGGAAATGCGTTGCGGAGATCGGCGAGAGACTGTGCTGGCGAGGTCGCGGTGCATTTCGATCTATACAGAGCCCTTCTCTTCTGGCCGCCAGCGTTTTCCTGTTTCGCTGAGGCGCCAGCGCGGCCCTGTATACTCTTTGAGTAGCCCATTCTGCAGCGCGAACTGAAATGCTTCCGCCTCCACCTCTAAGCTATCCGTCTCTCCGAGTGCTACCGGTCCAGTTCCGTCTTTACCGCCGCGATGCACAAGCACGAGCGTGCGATCTCGCTGCATTAGCTGAATAAACTCAGCCAAAGAAAGCATCATCGAGCCTGTTCTTTAAGGACACAGCTTCTTCTTAGGTGGCCTTGAGGGACCACTCTCCTTGTCAACGTAATCGAGTCGGGGAAATCACTTGGCAATTCGCCGGCTTTGGCAAAAATGCTCTCTCGAAGTGAAGGGACTTCGTGTCCAGTTTGTAGACGCCCCAAGGCGGTGAACCTATCGCTCGATGGCTGATGAACTTAAGGCGGGGCGGGCTGAATCCCCTTTGGTCGGTTTGGCGATTCTCCGCAGCACCAATCGTGCCACATCTTGTTCGATTTCTCGCGGCACATGACCAACGATGATCCGCTGCACAATTTCAGGCTGTAGAGCGTACCACTCAATCACTCGCGAGAGCATTGCCACCTGGGTCATGCCTTGTCGGTCACTGTTCTGCTTGAGGCATCGTTTGGCTTGTTGGGTGAGTTCGATGCGCAGAATGATACGGTCAGCCATCGCGATCCTCCGGAAGTGGACACGGTCTATGAGATGCGATGGGGTGAATTTTATCGCGCGGGCAAGGAATTGAAAGATGTCGTCTCCGCCGTGATCTCTTCACTGGCGATTAACGAGATGGTGTCAACGCGGCCGCCATCCGCGCGCAGAATGGCGTCGGATAGAGGAATTGACCGTCGGTTGGATAGCTAAGGGGTATGCAGGCCAGGGCATAGACCCACCTGGGAATGGGCCGCCCCTCACGAATCATTCGATTCAATGACACCACGTCATCCGATTTGTCGGCCAGCCACGGATCTTCGGCGATCCTCCGCGCCAACTGTAATTGCTCATGAATTCGGCTGTAGCTCCCCTTGGGATCCTTCCGATCGATCGCGACCGGACAAAGTCCGATCACGGCGTTGATGTCAGACTTGGCGGTGACAAGAAAGCCGCTCAGTTGAAGCGGCCCCGAACCGATGAAGGCGAGGTAAACATCCGCCTTCAATGAATCCCATGCCAAACTACGATAAGAGCGGTACCAACTGTCGGGACTTCTGGACCGCTGCGGGAATGACGACAGGTTCATTCGCCAATTGAGGCTCCCGGGGATGCCGTGCTTGGCCGCGACCATGACTGCTCCTTCCCAAATCCCCCAGAAAGCCAAATTTATCGACTGCCATCTGAGATAACGGATAAAGTCCGCCCGAATCACGTGCTTTTGAAAAAAATAATCAAGAGACCCCACCCTCCGCTTTGAGTGTTGATGTGGTGATGCTTATATTTGGTCGGGCAATCATTTCGTTTGGGCCGGCATGGGAAAAACTGAGGGTAGTCTTTTGGCAGAGGCAACATCGGGCAGTCCTGCTGCGCTGCAACGACTCTTCTACCTCTACCACAAGCGCTTGCTGTCTTATGTGAAGAAACACTTGCCAGTTGAGTTTCAGCAGCAGGCGGACCCGCAGGATGTGCTGCAAGATACGTTCTTTGAGGTTACCCGGCGTATCAAGGAGTTTAGAGCCGATGGGGACGATGCCTTCTTTCGCTGGATTGCCACGATTGCTCGCAATCGGATCATCGACCTGACGCGCATGTCCCGAGCGTTAAAACGAGGAGGGGGCCGGCCGCAGATCGGTGCGGATGACCAACTCGTGCAGCTTCTGGAGCAACTGTCGGTTTATAGCCGTACTCCTAGCCGATCGGCGGCCGCACACGAATTCATGGCGGCATTCGAAAACTGTCTCACCCGACTCTCGGATGATCATCAACGGGCAATTCGCTTGCGTTATATCGAGGGGCTCACTGTGGACGAAGCGGCTACCAAAATGGGGCGAACCAAGGGAGCATTCCACATGCTTTGTAACCGCGGGCTTAAGGCTCTTCGTACGGAGTTGCAGTCGGCCTCTCGGTTCTGTTAAGACACTGCGTTACTGCATTTCGACAGGGAGGAGTGATGTCAGACGAATCGTCTCAGGATTCACATGTCCCTGACCCCTTCTCAAAATCCATGGGAGATCATCCGCCGTCGGAGCGATCACTCATGATCACTCGAATGGTCTCAGATGTGCTCGAGCGGCGGCTGAACGGGGAGCTGGTCCTGGATGAGGAGGTCATCAACGCTAATCGCCACTTGTTGCCCGAACTCGCTCAGGAACTTGAAGTGCTCCAGCGCATCGACGGCGCGGTGCGAGATGCAAAAAGGGCTGGGCCTATCGAACGTTTAACGCCAGCAGCGCCGGAAAACGGGGATGGGAATGGGAATGGCTCAACCTTGAAAGCCATTGAGGAACACGAGCCCATTCGGATCACGATTGAAGGCTACTACATTGAAAAGCCCCTAAGCCAAGGTGGCCAGGCGACTGTCCTTCAGGCAGTGCAGGCTTCAACCGGGAGAAAGGTTGCGCTGAAGGTAATTCATGGTGGATCTCTTGCCAGTTCCGACAGGCGTGCTCGATTCGAGCGCGAAGCGGAGATTCTGGCGACCCTTCATCACCCAAACATCGTGAGCATCATTGACCGCGGGCGAGCTAATGATGGCTCCTTTTTCTTCGCGATGGAATTGATCGATGGTCCTGCTCTGGACGAGTTCATTAAATCGAAAGAAGAGCAGAACCTTCCGCTCGTTTTGCGGTTGTTCGCCATGATCGCGGACGCTGTAGACGAAGCCCACCGTCAGGGCATTGTGCATCGAGACCTAAAACCCTCCAACATTCGCATAGATGCCCGGGGACAACCTCATATCCTCGATTTTGGGCTTGCGCGGCTACTTCAGGAGGAGGAGGCGGACGGAAATGTTGCCTTGACTATCACGGGGCAGGTCGTGGGTTCGCTCCCGTGGACCAGTCCCGAGCAGGCGCGGGGTGCCCATCGGCAGGTAGACGCGCGAAGCGATGTTTACTCGATCGGTGTAATGCTGTACCAGGCTGTCACAGGAGAATTTCCTTATAAAGTCACCGGCACACTGCGGGAAGTCCAGGATGCCATCTGTGACTCTCGTCCGGCGTCATTGAAAGGAATTGCCAAATCCCCGTTCGGGGCTATCCACGAATCTTTGGAAGCCATAATCCTACGGGCGCTGCAGAAGAATCCTCTGAAGCGCTATGCAACCGCCGCAGAGCTTGCGGAAGAGTTGAGGCAATTTTCCGCCGGTAAAACGGTAAAAGCCGCCGTCGTCAATCGTGCCAAAGGAACCCGAGCGGTTCTGATCGGGGCCGTGCTCGCTATACCGGCATTAATTGGCCTCTTCTTCTGGTTTTATAATTCATTCGTTGGCTTGCCGACTTACACCAACAAGATCGGAATGGAATTTGTTCTCGTTCCAGCGGGGGCGTACGAAATGGGAAGCCCGCAAACGGAACCGGGTCATTTAAAGGATGAGGAGCTTCGCCATGTCATCATCTCCGAGCCATTCCGGTTGGCGAGCAAAGAGGTAACCATTGCGCAATATGTTGAGGTAATGCAGAGCAATCCCGGAGACGCCAGATTTCAAGATCCCAATCAGCCGGTGCAGGGCGTTAGCCAATTGGATGCGATCCTCTTCTGTCAGCGTCTGGGAGCGCGGGATGGGAACACTTACACGCTTCCCACCGATGCACAATGGGAGTATGCGTGTCGGGCTGGAACGAAGGGGCATGTGTTTGGCGACACCGACGACTTGGACTCCGTTGCATGGTACGCCGACAATAGCGGCAACGTGCTCCGGCCCGTGGGCAGCAAGAGACCCAACCGATGGGGCTTGTACGACATGCTCGGCAGCGTGAGAGAATGGTGTATTGATGGTCCACCGCTCACCAAGCCGTCGGAAAGAGATCCTGTTGGCCAAACGGACGGACCGCTTCGAATCTCCCGCGGGGGTTCGTGGGGAGATCTTGCTCAGTCATGCCGCGCAGCTTATCGAGTGAGAACGGCGATGCAGCAGGGCCAACCGTATACGGGGCTACGAGTGGTTCTCTTGAAAAAGGGATCACCACCCGTTGCTCCTGCAACACAGCCGTAATCAAACTGATTCAACAATGCAGCGTGAGTCTTTTCTGCGTACCACGTTATCCCTTCATCATAGCTGTTTGATTGGATGCATTTGAAATCTGTGTCGCTTGCTTCCACGTCTTATCGGCCTCTCAACCCGAAGGTGCAACTTGCCATCGTCTTCCTCCTCGTCCTCTTCGTCTTCGCGTCGTTGCGTTCCTACCGCCAATTGGCAGCTCGTATCGGAGCCAACTGCGGGCGCATCGGTTGCGGCGACTGTTCAGGTAGGCAATAACAGTGATCAGGGAGGCGCGGCCGAATTCAACCTCGGAGGGGCAGGCTCGCAGGGACAACGCACCTGGGACTCGGATCTCAGCGACGGTTTCGATAGCGGGCCCGTGGGTGTAACTTTAAGTGCATCATCGGGGGGCGCTCCTGACTCAATTAGCTTTTCAGTCGGTGGCGGAACGCTTACAAGCAATCAAAACTTCAACACGATCAGCTTCGTTGAAATTCAGGCGTTCGCCGGCAACGGCGGGAGCATGAAGTGGTCAGAGATCACTGTGGCGTTTTACAGAGGTGATCAGCCGCAACAGACAATCGCGATTCCGGTTGAATGCAATCCGGAAGGGCCACCACAGCAGACACTTCGAATCACTCCCAACGGTCAGGACAATAATCGTGTCGTAATATCTGCAACAGCGCAATTGAGCCGCGCTGCAACCACATTGCCCGGTCCCGGAGACATGGCAGGCACGATTCAGGTGATCGGAAACTGATTTCCGATCACTCTGAACTAATCGGTGTCAGCTCAACTTGTGCAAAGTCACCGAGTTGCCATCGACCTCTCCAGGTATCCTTTTCCGCCACTCTCAGCTCACACGTGATGCCTTCAGCGCCAGCGATCGTGAGGCGAGGCTCTCCGCCGGACCGTTTGATGTTCCATGTTTGCTCATAATCCCGCGAGCCTTCCGCAACATGACCATCCAGCGAAAATCGCATCGGACGCTGATCACTGTTGATGCGCCTATAAAACCAGTGTCGAGTGCATAGATCGACGGCGATTTGGCGCGATTCAATGTCTGCTGATCCGTATTGAAATGGGAGAGTCGGCCGCGTGCACCATACCTGGCGCAATTTCGCCAAATCCTCCAGGCACTCTCGCTCACAAATGAATCCGCCGACCACGCGATTCTCGCCGTCTACGCTCCACTTTGCGCCATTACGATGCTGAAAGATCCTTCTGCCTTCAAAGTCGTGCTGGCACATTGTGCTTTCCAGCGACTCTATTTCGAATCGAGGGATCGCATAATGCAATTGGAGCTTCCGCCAGGCCATGTGAAACGTCTCTTTGTCGCCGTGGATGTGCTGATACCAGAAATCACTGTGCTCGTTCATCCACATCGTAAGATTCAAAGCACGCCAGCAAGCTCCTTTGTCTATGACTATCTGGCCTGTCTCGAACTCCGGCTCATCGCGATAATTCACCCCAGTGAGTTGCCAAATCGATCGCTCGGGATCAAGCCGGCCATAGTCGGGCCAGAAGATCGCGCGATGCTGGAGATATTCCGGAGTGTCAAAAAGGAAAGTTGGATCGACAACCGGTACGTTGTCCGCGTCTAAGAACAACACTTCGCGGAACGAGCAGTGGATGATCGAATATGGCTTTAACTCCCATCCATTGAGGATCCTCGCGGGGTGGCGGCGACGAGTCTCCAATGCATCCACGCAACGAACACCGAGGGGTTGGAGGAGCGACCGCATTTGGGAATCCACCTCAGCAGGTCCCAGGAACCACAATTCGATTGGCAGCTGGCAGCCCAGCGAGCGAAGGCGGTTTATACATACCCAGGCGCACGTAAAATATTTCACACCGCCGCCACAGATGACAATTCCGCGGCCACTGCCAGAAGGCGTGAGATTGCCAGCCGTAGCCGCGCGATCGAGCTCTCGTTTGGCGATGATCGTCGTCAGCATATTTGACTTGCAGTCAGCTCCGAAGCATGACTTAACGTCCCGCCGTCATAGTAAAGCTCGATCGCATCAATCACACGCCGCGGAGAAATGAGGTGCATGCATTTCGGTATGCTCAATTCTGGCGTTACGGAGATCGGGTTCGTGCACAAGTCGTCGTCCATAGGATTGCTATCGTGCATCGGCTGACATCGACTCTTCCAACAGCCACCCGCTGCACAGCAAGGGAGCGCACCTTGGGTATGAAGGAACTGGTGACCGGGATACATCTCCCAGTGAGTCGGTTCTCTGCCACCAGCGACCACTACGCAAGCTCGGCTGACCTGACCAGGTCGCAGCGGAACGGCGGCAGCCAAGTGCATGGCAAACGTTACCGGGCATACCACCCCGTCTGCGTGGTGCATCAAATTGATGAATTCTCGAATGGTCGTCTTTCCCACCAGCGAAATCACGTTCTTCAACGGCGGATGCCAATGATCCTTCTCGCCGCACTGCACGAATTGAATCTTTCCCCGAAAATGATCCACCACAGCTTGATATGAGGCTGGATTCCACCACTTGGCGGTGAAGTCAAACTTGCCGCCAGCGACAATGATCCAGAAAGGGCCATGCCATTCTTGAGCCGCCAGCGGAGAAGCGGCGCGGCGTTCCTCATCGGAGAGATGGATATCGCCCTTGAAGTCGCTTACTTGGATCGGCACTCCAAGTTTCCAACCGAGATATTGCGCAAAGCCGTGGATAAAGTGAAAAGGACGATGGGATTGGTGGATCAGTGGATAGGCGCAATTGACCACATACTCCGGCGCCTCTTCCCAACGGGGCACGACGTAGGGGTTGTATCTCCACAGATCGTCACAGCTCGTTTCTACTGCAGTTCGGAAACGTTGGGGGTGGCTTCGGTGCAGGTCCCGCACCGCTGCCGTTAACATCAAGGTATCACCCGGCGAGTTGCCTGGGGATTTATTGTTTCTTAAAAGAACACGAATTGGCTCTTTGTCCATCTGAAACCATCATCTGCCTCAACATCAGGATCGTCCAGACTGTTGACCACTAGCAGCACAAGCCACATATGATTAACGGAAACGAGCGCCTTGCGCAACGCCGCAGCCGGGATGGTATATTCTCTGCGAAAGCCATGACTGCGACAAAAAGGCTGGGGTATTTGATCACCGTACAAATTCACACCACCTGCATCCCAGCCCTGTCCTGCCGTGTGATTTGATGGTTACGAACTTTTTGGCTCCAGTTAACAGGCCATTATGTCACGAGAGAATGGTTATGAAGAGGGTTGCGACCGGGGAGGTTCGGGATGACGCCCAGCACGCGATCGCGGATCGAATGCTCGGGTGCGGAGGATGAGGATGAGACGATTGAGGAATACCTGGAGGGGAGGGCCAAGGAGGAGAGGTTCTTTGGGAAGAAGGTAAACGGAACCAGCGCTGCGGATGCACTGATGCTCCTGAGAGATGCGGCGGGTCCGCCTGTGCTGAAGATAGCGCGGAATGCGCCACGGCCGGAGCAGCCGATGAACGGTGGCAGGCCGGATTAAAGAGAATCCCCAAGAAAACAATCGATGGCCTTATGACTATTGGGCCAGTATTTTGCGCCTGGAGCGAAATCAGATAGAACCGCTGCCATGAGCGACCGGCTGAAGGTGACCCACGAGCAGATGCGTTCTCCGGTTGTGGAGGCCCTAATAGATCCAAAAGCTGATCGCAGTCAATTCGCTGAACTGCCAGAAATGGTCGGCGCGCTCGCAATTCGGCATGGATTGGCGCAACGACCAGCGGGAGGAGGCCCGCCTGGAAGGGTGCTTAGCTGGCCGCAATTCTTGGATTTGATGTGGGACCTGATGATAGAGGGGATTATTCGGCCTGGACGCGATGACTCCAATCTCGAACTCCCGCACTACCATCTCACGGATTTTGGCAAACACGTCATAAAGCATGGTCCGCAATCGCCGTACGACCCCGATGGATATCTTGCGCGGCTGAAACAAGAAGTGCCCTTGGTCGATGGTGTGATCCTCACTTACTTGAATGAAAGCCTTCACACCTTGCGCATCGGCTGTCTGCTTTCCTCCACCGTGACCCTTGGCTGTGCTGCCGAGAAAGCTCTGTTGCTGCTCATTGCGACTTACGCAGATTCCTTACCCGCCCCGCGCCAACAAAAATTCCGCGTGAAGACTGAAGGGCAGATGATCAAGCGTCAGTTCGACGAGTTTAGGAAGCATTTTGAAGGTGACCTTCGCGGTCGGTTGCCCCAAGAGTTACTCGAAGGATTGGACATCGAGCTGGTCGGCCTATTCGAGCTGATCCGGCAGCAGCGGAATGATGCGGGACATCCGACTGGCAAAATGCCGAAGCGCGAAAGCGCATACGCAAACCTACAACTGTTTTTGACATATGCCCGAAAGCTTTATGCGCTGATCGAGTGGGTCAAACAAAACTCCCTCCCACCCTAAGGCTGTCATCCATCCTCCAATTCAACCCCACCACCTCCGCCAGCACGAAGGCGGTGCGATATACCTATTCCTCGCCGTCGCCATCCCAACGACCGGGCCTGCGGCGAATGCTCCGTCTACGCGCCGGCGTTTAAGAACCGCGCGACTCGACTTCGCAGCGCTAAGGTGCCTACGTATTGACATATGACAGGGTTTCATAGCCATACGCTTCCCACTGAGTCAGAAAAAGCGGGGCCAAAAACTGCCCTTGTGATCGGCGGTCGTGTCTTGAGTGGACACGATGGGCCATGCCAGCGAGTTCCTGAACCGACAAAATCCGGGCAACGTCCCGTCATGACGCCCCGGTGCCGACCAGGTTCAGGTTGAAAAGCTGGAGAGCGGCGCGACGGACTGCTGCTGCTGTTTACTTGGGTGCAAGGATGCGATGCACTGAAAACGGCGAAGAGCGCAGGTCGGCGTAAATGGCCACTCTACGCGCTCTTGTGGTGGAATATGCTAGAATTGCGGGGTCTGCCAACGGTCCGCTGAACACTTCTGAAATCAATGCCTCCCTCGCATCATCGTCAGAATCGAAGTGACGGAAGCCGCCAAGGATGAAAGCGATCGTTTGACCAAAAAGCTTGGGATGACTCGCTTTTCAATCCACTCGCGGATCGTCGAGTGGCTCAGTGCCCAGTCGGATCAGATCAGGGCTGCGGTTTTGGGGCACTTGCCTGCCGAGGTTAAGGGTGATATTGCTCGGCTTATCTTGAAGAACATGCGCAGTCACCAAGCGACCGCTGGCGCAGCAGGGGCCCGACTCCAATAGGTCCAACGTACTTTTTGAACGGACCTCCGCAGCTATCCATCCCGCAACTCAATCCCTACGGCGAGTACGTCTACGGCGGGTAGATGAAACCGAAAGACGACGTGCCTCGCGCCTTCCCGCAGGTGGCCACCGCCAACAAACTGGGGATGCTGCTCACAAAGCTCGAGCAGGAGTTTGGGATGACGCCGAGTGCGCGGACACGCATCGAGGTTCCCACGCAGAGCGAATACGACCCGATGCTCGATGGGAATCCGTTCCAGGAGTTCCTGGCGAGAAGCCGGGCGGCGAATCAAGAAGAGCCAGATGCATGAACCTGAGATGTTCCTGAATTCTAGACTGCCGCAAGAGAAGCAAAGAACGATTCAACAGGTAGCACAACCGTTTTGCGGGCCCGGACTCAAAATCCTGTGACAATCCCCCGAAAACCAGCAGGGTTTGAAATCTGCTTGCCCAGCCGCTTGCCCCAAACCCGACACTGATACTCCCCGAACTGGCAGAAGTCGCGCGATCGTGGGGGAAACTCTCCGACGCGCTGAAGGCCGGCATTCTGGCGATGATGAGGGCTGCGGAGTGGGGGCATCGCACGGGGTGGTGAGTGTCTCATTGCCATCGGTGCGCCCGCATAACCTTAGTGCAACCGTTCTGAGCGCATGGCGACGAGGTTACCAGTACCTTGGTGAACGCTGCCGATGACCCCGACCAGCGCAATGGCTTGCGATACGTCTTGCTGCCCGCAACGACGGGATCGGGCAGTTTGCTCGAACAATTCCCGTCACCGCGATGCCCGACGCCTCGCCGAGGCCGCTATGACCACGCCGAGCCCGAGCAGTATCACCGAAGACGGCTCCGGCACCGTATTGTGCAACAGGATGTTGCCATTGGCCTGATCGTACACCACCACGTAGTTTAAGGGATTAGCGCCCAAAATCTCGACGGTGGCAAACGTACCGAACACTCGGTTGGGGGCTGCGTCAACCAGCAAGATATTCTGGCCCGGCGCCACGGCAAAGCCGGTTAAGTCAACCCTGAGTGCGTTATTGTCAATGTTGACGGCGTCCGACAACGTGATTTTGGACACACCGCCGGAATCGGCTGTAAACCAAAGCAGGTTTTTGCTGGGCTGAGGTAAATGGTCGAATAAGAGACTGCGCGCTGACAAAGTCGCGTGCGAGCCCACCATGTTAATCGTTCCGGACTGATTCGGCTGAAATAGGGGGTCGTGGTTAAAATCCACTATGTCGGCCTCGAGAGGGTTGCCATCCGCGAACGGCGTTAGCGTTATCGATCCGGTGCCGCGGACCCGCACCACGCCAGTCCCGTCCAGGACGCCAATAAACATATCGCGAGCGCGGAACGTGCCCTCGATGTCGAGTAGGCCGTCCCCCTGTAGACCCGCATCAACGCTCGGGCCGAAATTCCCGACACGCCAATAGCTGCCGGGGGAAATCACCGAAGCCGTTGGGCCAATATGGAGCAGGCCCTTGTCGCGGTCACCGACTGAGCTATTTTCAGTCGTCCTCAAAATGGCGGTGCCGCTAAGGTCCACCATGCCATCGGCTCCGCAACAACCACGAGCGATCTGGAAGCTGTCGCCGCCGCCAATCAACGCGAGATCTCCGCCCGTCATATTGAACGTTCCGGGGGAGTTATCGCTGACCACCAGCTTCCGCAGGGAAAGGGTGCCGCCGGAATAGGTTGCGGTGAGGCCGTCCTGAATAAAATGATTGTCGAGGTTAAGGGCAGGCACATTGCCGTCAGACCAATTGGTCGCGGTCATGAAATCGCCATCGCTGATAAAAAACACATCAGCTGCCCAACAATCCGGGACCGCCGAAATCCCCAACAACAGGCCGAAGCCTGTCACAACAAATTTCTTCAACATTACACACACTCCCTCTCCAGTAAGAAACAAGGTGCCGAAACACAACACAAAGATGTAACCGCTCAAGACTCTGAGAACACGCTTGGAGTGCCACCCAACATGAAGAATCATCCTACGATCCGCCGCCAGCGGCGATTGGGCCAAGAGATGCGAGATCAGGCGGCGATCGGGCCAAGAGATGCAAGATCGGGCAGCCGACCAACCTGAGTCTATCACATGGCGCTGGGAGCACAAGGCTTTTATTTTCCGCAATTCGTTATCAATTGACGTTCGCGACGGAATGGTCGAGGTCGGTCGCCCGGCTGAGCTTGGTTTTGTCCGCGCCCCCCTGGTCGTTTCAGGGGGTTCTTTTTGCGCGCACATACTCAGTTTCGCCAGGAAAACCAGAGTGATTTGGCGCGATAAACCAGAAGCCAGATTCGAGCGGCGAATAACCCCGCAGCTAACGCGGGAGTTATATGTTCGCTGGCAGAGGTCACGGTAGAATTACCACCATGGCCGAGGAGAAAAGCATCCAAGTCTACTTTGACGCCATGCCCAACTGGCTGAAGATGAGCGGCAAGGCCAGAGACGACACCGCGCGCCAGGTCATCGAACGAATGCAAGCCCGTATTGCCGAGGAGAAAGACCAGATCATAGGGAGATATGCAAAGCTGCCCCCGCTCATTATCCATATGGGGCCGCATGTTGAACTGCTGAATCAGGCCAGGTCGCTCTTCATTGAAGCCTACTTTTACCCGTGCGTGGCGATGTGTGGGATCGTTGCCGAGCGGATCCTTTTGGATTTGTTCGCAAAGACGCTCGCTGCCAAGGTGGGCGACAAGGTCGTCTCGGTACCGGAAGCCGCCAGGCGGGCGCTTGAGAATGCGGGGGCCAAGGAAATACTGCATTTTCTCGCCCATACCGGCGCGCTGGACAAATCCATCGTCACGCCACTTCAGGAGCTGGCCAATCTGCGCAATACTTACGCACATGCTGCTGGTAAGAACCCCGAGGCTGACGCGGAAAAGGCGATCTACCTGCTTCATCAATTGGTGGAGGCGACCGTGTCCATTTTCAAAGACTACTACGTGGACAAGGGGAAATTCTTTCCGAAGGTCGTAGCTGCGGCGCGAGTAGACGAGGGCGTATCCGGAGCTGGAGGAAAAAAGTAGCATTCACCCATCCTCCAACTCAATCCCCACCATCCCAACGACCGCGCCTGCGGGGAATGCTCCGTCCAGGCGCGCCGACCAATGAGTCGCGCTACTTGACTTCGTATGGCCATACTGCCTACGTTCTGACATATGACAGGGTTTCATAGCCATACGCTTCCCACTGAGTCAGAAAAAGCGGGGCCAAAAACTGCCTTGGTGAATCGGCGGTCGCGTCTTGAGTGGACGCGATGGGCCATGCCAGCGAGTTCCTGAACCGTCAAAATCCGGGCAACGTCCCGCCATGACGACCCGGTGCCGACTTGGTTCAGGTTGAAAAGCTGGAGAGCGGGGCGACGGACTGCTGCTCCTGTGGCCGAATACGTCAGAATTTTGGTGGTGGTTGCTGCTGGTGCCAAGCGGATGAGCATTGACAGATGACCTTTGCTCTTTGCACGTCCGATTCGCCTGCTATACCATCCGATTAAGCTGCTACCGGAATTCGAATGGGACCACGCATCATCGTAAGAATCGAAGTGACGGAAGCTGCCAAGAATGAGATCGACGATCTCACGGCGAAGTTCGGAATGACTCATCTGTCAATCCACTCGCGGATCGTCGAATGGTTCAGCACACAGCCGGATCAGATCAGAGCCTTCATTCTGCAGCAATTTCCGGCCGAGATTAAGGGGGACATCGCAAGCCTTATCTTGAAGAACATGCGAAGCGGTGGCATACGCGCCTCAGAAGCCACGCCTTCCCGTTGAGGCATTCACCGCAATTCGCACCCATAGTTACCGGTCTTCCAGCTCAATCCCCACGATATCCGCCGGCAACGCAGGGGGTAAGCGCCGGACCATTTCAGCAGATCCTTTGCTTTCACCCCCAGCGCCTCAATGGCGGGGATCCTGGCGGGGCTGCTGCTCATGCCCCCATCTTCCGCATCGCGCTGTCAAAGGCGGCAAGAAACTGTCTGCGTTCGGCCGACGTCATGCCCTTCTTCTCTACGATGCGATTGCAAAATCTGAGCATGTGCTTAATCTCCTCATCGGATGGACTTGCTGAAACCGGCCCGCCCTTTTCTTTCTCTATGCGCTTAATCGTCTGTATTTTGGTGAGTTGCTTTATCCACGGCCCCGCCGTCTCGATGAGCGCTTTGTCCAGCTCCGCATCGCTCAACTTGGAAATTCGCGCACGTTCTTCTGATGCCTTTCTCCGCAAATCACTCATCTGATCCTTCGATGGTGAATGGTCATTTCAACAAATCTTTCGCCTTGACCCCCAGCGCCGTAGCGATCTTCTCAGGAGCGGCCGGCTCCACGTTGGTCCGCGCGCCGCTCTCAACGGTG
The DNA here is from genome assembly GCA_041482675.1 of Tepidisphaeraceae bacterium. Classification (GTDB taxonomy): domain Bacteria; phylum Planctomycetota; class Phycisphaerae; order Tepidisphaerales; family Tepidisphaeraceae; genus JBGPEF01. The sequence goes on from JBGPEF010000058.1 coordinate 15,429, forward strand.
TACCATACTTCAGATCAAGGCAACTTGCGCCCGGACCGCACTGACGGCCACTCACCCATCCTCCAGCTCAATCCCGACCATACCGGCCAGGAGGCGGGCAGTTCGACACGCATCTTCGTCACTATCCCCATCGAGCCTCGTAATGTGCTGCTGGTCGGGATCGGCCAGGAAGACCGCATGTATTTCGCAGTAGTCGCCCATGCGGTGGACGCTGACGGCGTAGCCGAGGGATTCGATGTGGCGGAGGATGGCGGCGGTGATGGAGGTGACCGATTCGCGGCAGCGCGTCTGGTCAGGCGGACCCACCTTCGCGGGGCGCCCGGAGCATGCCCACCCCAACACGAGCAGGCCCACCGTCAGGATCCCCTGTTCTAACCACGTCAAGAACCAGTCTTCATGGGGATGCGGGACTCTTCGGGCAATACGGGACTGAAGCGTTGACGCCGCGCAGCGGCGGCGACGCTTCAGTCCCGAACGACGCATTCTCCCACCTCCTTGCT
>JBGPEF010000059.1:0-15705 GCA_041482675.1 Tepidisphaeraceae bacterium
CCCTCCGCTGGATTTTCCTCCGGTGGGCGGAGATTTTGTTTCTCCAGTTTGGAAATGAACTTAACGTAAGATCGAGAACTTATGACCGGTGATCGGATACGAATTCGCATGGAGGCCTATGACCATCGGGCGCTGGATGCGTCGGCGAAGGAAATCGTCGACCACGCCAAGCGGACCAACGCCCGGGTGTGTGGCCCGATTCCGATGCCGACGCGGATCGAGCGATATACGGTGCTGCGCAGCCCGCAAATCGATAAAAAATCGCGTGAACAGTTCGAGATGCGCACTCACAAGCGCGTCATCGATATCTTTGAGCCCACCGCCCGGACGATTGAAGCGCTCAATCGCCTGGTCGTTCCGGCTGGTGTGTTCGTGAAGATCAAGGCCTAAGACTGAGTTTATGATATGCCCCTGCTTTCAAGGGGCATTTTTAGTTGATGGACCGTGGGGTTCAGCCAAGAACCCGCTCGCCGAAAAGGCCACGCGTCCGGTGGAGAATATTTTCGCGTTTGCTGAACAGCTAGAAAGAGCCGGGTAGTCATATGACGCCTGCACTGATTGGAAAAAAACTGGGAATGACCTGCGTGTTCGATGAGAAGGGGGGCATTGTCCCCGTGACCGTCGTGCAGGCCACGCCAAATCACATTACGCAGGTGAAGACCGTCGAAACCGATGGCTATAACGCCGTGCAGCTTGGGTTTGATGACATCAAGCCCAAGTACAGCACGATGCCGCTGATTGGGCATGCGGGAAAGGCGGGAGTTGGGCCCAAGCGGCATTTCAGAGAGATCCGGCTGAAGGACAAGACCGACAAGACGCCGGGGGCGGCGGTTGATGTGAATATTTTCGGGGATGTGAAGTACGTCGATGTCATTGGCGTGAGCAAGGGCAAAGGCTTTGCCGGCGTGATGAAGCGCCATCATTTCGGCGGCCAGCCCAACTCGCACGGCACGGAGCGCAAGCACCGCTCGCCCGGGTCGATCGCGTCGCACGCCACCTGGCGCGGCCAGTGCGGCAAGCCCAAGAAAGGCCTGCGAATGGCCGGCCACATGGGCAGCGATCAGGTGACCACCCGCAATCATCCCCTCGTCAAGATTGATCCCGAAAACAACCTGTTGCTGATCAAAGGCGCGCTGCCGGGCGCGAATGGTTCGGTCGTGTTCATTCGCAAGAGCATCACGGCTCGGATTCGCGTTGCGGAAGAGGCCGCCAAGTAGGCCACTAAGTTAGGAAGAGACGATGATAGAGATTCCGGTTTACAACCAGGATGGCCAGGAGATCGAGAAGTTCCAGGTCGATGAGGCCAAGCTGGGCGGCGAGATTCGCCCGCATCTGCTGAAGCAGGCGCTGGTGATGTATCACGCCAACAAGCGGCAGGGGACGGTGCGGACGCTGGCGCGCGGCGAGGTCGAGGGATCGACGAGGAAGATTTATCGCCAGAAGGGGACGGGCAATGCCCGCATGGGCACGATTCGCCAGCCGGTGCGAAAGGGCGGCGGCCATGCCAAGCAGAAGCGGCCCAAGGAGTGGCGGCTGGCCATGCCCAAGAAAATGCGGCGGCTGGCGCGGGACAGCGCAATTTTGTCGAAGATTCAGAGCAATGAGATTCGCGTGGTGGATGAGCTCAAGCTGCCGGAGGCGAAGACAAAGAACGTGGTGAAGATTCTCAAGGCGCTGGGGATCGACCGGAGCGTGCTGGTGGCGCTGCCAGCGCATGACGCGATGCTCGAGCGGTCGGCGCGGAATCTTCAAAAGACGCGGATGACGACCGTGGCGCAGCTCAATGCATGGGACCTTCTGACCACGAAGACGCTGCTGACGACCAAGGCCGGCATCCAGCAGATTTTGGCCTGATAAGCGAGCAGGAACATCATGGACAACGTAAACATCATCATCCGCCCGCTCGTGACTGAGAAGAGCACCCGGCAGCAGGAGACGCGAAATGCGTACTCGTTCCAGGTACACCAGCACGCCAACAAGCAGCAGATTCGCGATGCGGTGGAGAAGCTGTATTCGGTGAAGGTGAAGGATGTGCGGACGATGAACCGCAAGGGGAAGCCCAGGCGTGCGAAATACAAGATGACCAGCACCAGCTCGTGGAAACGGGCGGTGGTGGTGCTGGATGAGAACTCGAGGATTGATTTGTTCTGAGCAGGATCACGGGCGAGACGCCCGTGCCACGACGAAAGAAGTAAGCCATGTCAATCAGATATTACAACCCGACGTCGGCCGGCAGGCGTGCCGGGAGCGTGCTGGAGTATCGCAAGGAGCTGACCAAGTTTGAGCCGGAGAAGTCACTCCTGACCAAGACGATCCGCGCATGCGGCCGCAATCACCATGGCGTGATCACGGCCAAGCATCGGGGCGGCGGCAACAAGAAGATGTACCGCATCATCGACTTCAAGCGCGTGAAGGACAATATGCCCGCGAAGGTCGAGGGGATTGAATACGATCCCAACCGGAGCTGTTTCATTGCGTTGATCAGGTATGAGGATGGAGAGAAGGCGTACATTTTGGCGCCCAAGGGTTTGACGGCGGGGGCGACGGTGATGAGCGGCCCGCAGGCGCCGCCGGAAATTGGCAATGCCATGCCGCTGGCGAATGTGCCGGCGGGATTGGAAATTCACAATATTGAGATGAATCCCGGACAGGGTGGGAAGCTGATTCGTTCGGCCGGCGGAGTGGGGCGGCTGGGCGCGAAAGAAGGTGAGTGGTCGGTGATAATTCTTCCATCGGGCGAGATGCGGCGGGTGCGCAGCGCCTGCCGGGCGACGATCGGGCAGCTTGGGAACCTGGACTGGATCAATGTGAGCATCGGCAAGGCGGGGCGCAGCCGGCACATGGGAATTCGGCCGCACACGCGGGCGAAGGCGATGAATCCGATCGATCATCCGCTGGGCGGCGGCGAAGGCCGGTCCAACGGCGGACGGCATCCGGTGAGCAAGACAGGCGTGCCGGCCAAGGGTGGAATCACCCGCAACCCGAGAAAGAACAGCGAGAAATTGATCCTGCGGCGGCGGAAGTTCGGACGATTCCAGCAGCGGCCGCAGACGGTGAATCTGTAGAAGAAGTTGATAGTTGTCAGTTGGTAGTTGATAGGAATGAAATATGAGCAGAAGCGCGAAAAAAGGCCCGTTTGTTAATGAGAAGCTTTACCGCAAGGTGGCGAAGCTCAACGAGAATCGGGCCAAGGCGCCCCTGAAGACGTGGGCGCGGGCGTGCACGATCATTCCGGAGTTTGTCGGGCACACGTTTGAGGTACACAACGGCAACAAGTTCATCCGGGTGTTCGTTCAGGAAGACATGGTGGGTCACAAGCTCGGCGAATTCTCGCCGACGCGAATTTTCCGTGGCCACAGCGGCCGCAAGGCGGCCGAGGCGACTGCCGGCGCTCCTGCTCCGGCACCTGCGAAATAAGTGACTGATTTGAGTTGAGGTAGACATGGCATTCACGGCAAAACATCGATTCGCCCGCATCGCTCCGCGGAAGGCGCGCCTGGTGATGGACCTGATTCGCGGCCGCGCAGTGGACGATGCGCTGGCGCTGCTCAGCTTCAGCAAGAAGCGGGCGGCGGTGCTGATCGACAAGGTGGTGCGTTCGGCGGTGGCCAACGCCAGCGAGCAGGAGGCGGATACCACTGGATTATTTGTGAAACAATGCTGGGCTGACCCCGGGCCGATCATCAAGCGATTTCAGCCCAAGGACCGGGGCAAGGCGTATGCGATTCAGAAAAAGATGAGCCATTTGGTGGTGACGCTAGACGAACGAGGAGAAAAGTAGCCCATTTGCGATTTTAGATTTGCGATTTGCAATTGAATTTCCAATCGCAAATTGCAAATCGCAAATCGCAAATCAACCAGCGAGTCAGGACAAACATGGGTCAGAAAGTTAATCCTCTGGGTTTTCGCATCGGGATCACCGAAGACTGGAAGTCGCGCTGGTACGCCACCAAGCAGGCCTACGGCGAGTTTCTTGGCGAGGACTACAGGCTTCGCAAGTTCATCGACAAGAAGCTCAACCGCCGCCCGCCCTTTGCCGCCGTCAGCGATATTCTGATTGAGCGCACCCGCGAGGAAGTGCGCATCACCCTGCGGACCGCCCGTCCCGGCCTGGTCATCGGACCCAAGGGCGCGGAGGTCGACAAGCTTCGCGAGGAGATTGAAGACCTGATCAAGCGCAAGGTCGGCCCGGTCACGGTGATCGAGGTGAAGAACCCGGATCTGAATGCCCAGCTCGTGGCGGAGGCGATTGCCGAGCAATTGAAGAAGCGAGCCAGTTTCCGCCGCGTGCTCAAGCAGCGGGCCGAGGCGACGATGCAGGCCGGCGCCAAGGGGATCAAGATGGTGGTGAGCGGACGGCTGGGCGGGGCGGAAATCGCCCGCAGCGAGCAGAGCGTCACCGGCTCGATTCCGCTGACGACGCTTCAGGCGAATGTCGATTACGGATACGCGATTGCGTTCACGACATACGGGACGATTGGGATCAAGACGTGGATTTTTCGCGGGATGTACGGCGAAGAGGTTTTGGAGACGGATGTGCGTCCCGGTGGTCCGCAGCGACGTGGACGCAGGTAACGGGATTTTTGATTTGCGATTTGCGATTGGCAGATAAGGACCAGTTATGCCGTTGATGCCAAAGCGGGTGAAATTCAGGAAGAGCCAGCGTGGCAAGATGAAAGGCAACGCCACCCGGGGCAATACAGTTGCCTTTGGTGAATATGGCCTTCAGTCGCTCGAGCTCTCGTGGGTGACAGCGCGGCAGATCGAGGCCGGGCGCGTGGCGTGCAGCCACTATCTTCAGCGTGAAGGCCGCGTGTTCATCCGGATTTTCCCGCACAAGCCTGTGTCGGGTAAGCCGCTGGAGACACGAATGGGCAAGGGCAAGGGCGAGCCGGAATACTGGGTGGCGATTGTGAAGCCGGGGACGGTGATGTTCGAGATCGCCGGCGTGGACGAGTCGACGGCCAAGCGCGCGTTGTCGCGGGTGGCGCACAAGATGCCGGTTCGCACCCGGTTTATCTCGCGCAAGCACGCGGTTGCATGAGGATAGAGCGATGAAAGTCAAAGAGATTCGAGATAAGCAGACGGCCGCGATTGAGCTGGAGATGAAAGATCTCCAGAAGCACCTGTTCGAGCTGCGGACGCAGGCGGTGACAGAGAAACTGGAGAATCCCAGTTTGCTTCGCAAGACGCGCAAGGACATCGCGCAAATGAAGACGATCCTCCGCGAGCGGCAGTTGGAGGGGCAGAAGAAGTCAGAGGGAAAAACGAAGGAAAAGGCAAAGGCAGAGTAGGCAACCATGACAGAAACGAAAAAGAAAACCGGCTCGCAGCCCGCAAGCGAAACCACTCCCCGCGCGCAGTTGCGGACCATCGTCGGCGTTGTCGCTTCGGACAAGGGAAACAAGTCGATCACGGTTGTGGTGGACTTTCAGACCAAGCACCCCAAATACGGCAAGTACCTGCGGCGCCGCAGCACCATTCACGCCCACGATGAGAAAAACGAGGCCAAGCAGGGCGACAAGGTGGAACTGGCCGAGTGCCGGCCGCTGAGCAAGACCAAGCACCACCGGCTGATCCGCATTGTCGAAAAGGCGCCGGAGCAGGCAGTGCAGGTTTCGGCCGAGGAAATTATGACCGGCAAAGCGCCGGAACCGCGGTAGGGTGTGCTTCAGCACACCGGTCGCACGATGGTGTGCTGAAGCACACCCTACGATCAATTGACAACGGACAGAGAGCCATGATTCAGCAGCAGACCTACATAGATATCGCCGACAACACCGGCGCCAAGCAGGCGATGTGCATCAAGGTGCTCAAAGGCAGCAGCAGCAAGGGCCGCTTCAAGCGTCGCATCGGCCGCATCGGCGATGTGATCATCTGCGCGGTGAAAAAGGCGATTCCGGCCGGTGACGTGAAGAAGGGCGAGATCATCCGCTGTGTGATTGTGCGCACCAAGCAGGTCATCCGCCGCGTCGACGGCAGTTACGTCCGCTTCGACAAGAACGCGGCGGTGGTGATCGACAAGGACAACAATCCACGCGGCACGCGCATCTTCGGCGCGGTTGCCCGCGAATTGCGCGAGAAGAACTTCATGAAGATTGTTTCGCTGGCGAGTGAAGTGGTTTGAATGGCGTAGGGTGGGCACTGCCCACCGCATTGATAACGGATCGACCATGGGACGACACATTAGAAGCGGCGACAACGTTGTGGTGATCGCGGGACGCGACAAGGGCAAGACCGGCAAGGTGCTGCGCATCCTGACGGCCAGGGAGCGCGTGGTGGTGGAAGGCGTCAATCGCGTGTGGAAACACGTGCGGCCGAGCCAGCGCAATCCGCAGGGTGGGCGCATTCAGAAGGATGCGCCGATCCACATCAGCAACGTGATGCCGATGGATCCCGGCGGCGGGAATCGCGGCACGCGGATTCGCACCGAAGTGCGCGACGGCCAGAAGCATCGCATCGCCGTCCGCAGCGGGACTGATCTGGGCAGGATTGGCAAGAGATAACGGGCGATTGCCCCTGAGGTAGGTCCGGCTGTGCCGGACGCGAATGTCCGGCACAGCCGGACCTACGAGAAAGCTATGTCGGAAAAAGAAAAACACGAACACGACAAGGAAAAGAAGCCCAAAGGCCAGAAGCAGGGCGGCGATAAAGCCCATGGCGGAGGGGGTGGCGAGAAGGGCGGCAAGGGCGGCAAGGGCGATAAGAAAGCCAAGAAGCCCAGGGGCCCCGCGGCCGCCGAGGAGATTGCGGATGAAGGGCCGCAGCAGCCAGCGCCGCCCGCGCGGCTTTACGAGCGCTATCGGTTGGAGATCGCTTCGGCGCTGGGCGAAAAGATCGGCCAGAAGAATCGCCTGGCCGTGCCGCGCCTGGAGAAGATCATCATCTCGATGGGCGTGGGCCGATTTGCCGTCGAAGGCGGCGAGGGCAAGACCAAGATGCAGCAGGCCGAGAAGGAACTGTCGGTCATCGCCGGGCAGAAGCCGGTGCGGACCAAGGCCAAGAAGAGCGTGGCGAATTTCAAGGTCCGCGAAGGAATGGAGACGGGCCTGAAAGTCACCCTTCGCGGGCAGCGGATGTATGAGTTTCTCGACCGCCTGATCACGCTGGCGATCCCGCGCGTGAAGGACTTTCGCGGCCTCGATCCCAATGGTTTTGACAAGGCCGGGAATTTCAACTTTGGGTTTACGGAGCAGACGGTGTTTCCCGAGGTGAACGGGGCCGAGGTGACGTTTCAGCAGGGGATGAACATCACCGTGGTGACGACGGCCCGCAACGCCGACCATGGCCGCGAATTGCTCAAGCATTTCGGCATGCCGTTCCGCGAACACTCGAAGCAGGACAGGTAAAAAATTATGGCAACCAAAGCATGGGTAGCGAAGCAGAAGCGCCGCGAAGGCCTGGTGAAAAAATACGCCGACATTCGCCGGCAGCTCAAGAAAGAGAAGAACTATGCGGCCATCGCCAGGCTGCCGCGGGACTCGAGCCCCACGCGTTCGCGGCTGCGGTGCCAGATCACCGGCCGGTCGCGCGGGAATCTGCGCAAGTTCAAGGTGTCGCGGATCATGCTTCGCGAGCTGGCCCATGCGGGCCAGATTCCTGGTTTGAAGAAGGCTAGTTGGTAGGAGAAGTAGGGCATGCTTCCGCATGCCGGTTTTGAGGACAAAGATAGCGATGAATAATCAAGATCCCATCGCAGACATGTTGACCCGCATCCGCAATGCCAACCGGGTTGGCCGGCGGCTGGTGCTCATTCGCAACAGCAAGATTTGCCAGGGCATCGCCGCGGTGCTCAAGGAAGAAGGCTACATCGATGAATTCGACGTCATCGCCGATGCCACCAACCAGGGCCAGATCCGCGTTCGCCTGAAATATTCCAACAACGGCGAGAAGGTCATTCACGAGCTGCAGCGCGAGAGCAAGCCCGGGCGGCGGCTTTATCAGAAGGTGGATGAGCTCCCCAAGGTGCTCAATGGGATGGGCATCGCGGTGGTGAGCACCAGCAAGGGCGTGATGAGCGACCGGCGTGCCCGGGAGGCCAATGTCGGCGGCGAGCTGCTGTGCACCGTGAGCTAAATGAGTCGAGCAGGTGAATTATGAGCCGTATCGGAAAAAAACCCGTGCCCGTGACCAGCGGCGTCAAAGTCGCCATTCAGGACCATCTCCTGAAGTTCGAAGGCCCCAAGGGCAAGCTCCAGCTTCAGGTGCATCCGGCCATCGACGTGAAGATGGACGACGCGAAGAAGGAAGTCGTCGTCACCCGCCGCGATGATGAGAAGCAGAGCAAGGCATTGCACGGCCTGACCCGCTCGCTGATCTTCAATTACATCGAAGGCGTGGCCAAGGGATATAAAAAATCGCTGGAAATACAGGGTGTCGGATACAAGGCGGAGATCAAGGGGAAGAACCTGGTGCTGGCGGTTGGATTCGCGAATACGATTTCCCTGTCGCTGCCCCAGGGGCTTTTGGTTGAGGTGGAAGGGAACAAGATTCACGTGAGCGGGCCGGACAAGCAGGCGGTTGGCCAGTTTGCCAGCGATATCCGGCGCGTGCGAAAGCCCGAGCCTTACAAGGGCAAGGGAATTCGTTATGAAGGTGAATATGTGAAGATCAAGCCGGGCAAGGCTGTGACCGGAACCGGCGCGAAGTAAATAATCAACTGAGGCCTCGAAATCATCTGCGTAGGGGCGGCTTTAGCCGCCGGGGAAAGGGTTTCACGGCGGCTGAAGCCGCCCCTACGAGAGAAACATCCGACGCCTCCAGGAGTTGATGAGCCATGGCAGATAAAAACGTAGAAAAACAAAAACGCCTCGACCGACGCAAGCACAGCGTTCGGCACAGCATTTTCGGCACGCAGGAGCGCCCGCGGCTGTCCGTCTATCGAAGCGGCAAGCACATTTACGCGCAGTTGATCGATGACATGGCCGGCAGGACTCTGGCCGCCGTCGCGACCACCAGCACTGAAATACGCGGCCCGCTGAAAACCGGCGCCAACGTCGCGGCCGCCAAGGCCGCCGGCAAGGCAATCGCCGAGCGCGGCAAGGCGGCCGGCATCTCCATCGTTGCGTTTGATCGCGGCGGGCGGATGTATCACGGCCGCGTCAAAGCGCTGGCCGATGCCGCGCGCGAGGCAGGATTGAAATTCTAAAATCGCAGGTCCGGCTCCGCCGGACAGGTTTGTGGTGCGGGCTTCAGCCTGCAATTGAATCGAGCAGAATATGGCAGAAGAACAGCAGCAACCGACCGAATCAACAGCCCCCCAGCAGCCCGCGGCAGAGGCGCAAGCGCCCGAAGCGCCGGCGGCCGAGACCGCAGCGCCAGCAAGGCCCGCCGCGCCGCAGCGCCGGGCCCCGCGCGCAGGCGGCGGCGGCGGACAGCGCGATGGACGAGGCGGGGGCGGTGGTGGTGGACGCGGCGGGCAGCGCGGCGGCGGCGGCAGAGGCCGCGGCGACCGCGATCGCGGCGGCGAAGGTGAGGAAGGCGGAATTGAATCTTCGGTGGTTCGGATTTATCGATGCGCCAAGGTGGTCAAGGGTGGGCGGACTTTCAGCTTCGGTGCTCTGGTGGTCGCGGGCGATCGCAAGGGAAGCATCGGAATTGGTTACGGAAAGGCCAACGAAGTTCCGCCATCGGTGGAAAAGGCGACCAAGGATGCGCGCAAGGCGATGTTCAAGGTGAACCTCAAGGGCACGACGATTCCTCATCAGGTGCAGGGGACCAGCGGCGCCAGCAAAGTGGTTTTGGTGCCGGCCCGGCCGGGAACCGGCGTGACGGCCGGCAAGAGCGTGCGGCCGTGCCTGGAACTGGCGGGGATTACCGACATTCTTTCAAAGGCATACGGCTCGACGAGCCCGAAAAACCTGGTCAAGGCGACCATCGCCGCACTGAAAAACCTTCAGAGCAGGGAACAGGTCGAGCGGATTCGAGGCGTGGCCCTCAAGGCCGGCGCTGGCGAATTGGAGTGAAATACGGCCGAAACAAATACGCCCGAATCAGCGGATGAATTAGGATTTTCTCATGAGCATGATCCACGAAATCGTCTCCCAGGCCCCTCGCTATAAAAATAAAACCCGCAGAGGGCGCGGCGAATCCTCCGGCCTCGGCAAAACCTCCGGCCGCGGCGGTAAGGGCGCCAGTGCCCGCGGCGGCGGCCCGTATTGGAAGACCGGCCACGAAGGCGGTCAGACGCCGATTTATCGCCGCCTGCCCACCCGCGGATTCAGCAACGAAAATTTCGAGACCAACTGGTACATCGTCAACGTCGAGCAGCTCAACAAGTTTGATGATGGATCGACGGTTGACGTCAACGCCCTCATCGAAGCCGGCCTTGTGCCCGACGCCAAGGTCGGCGTGAAGATTCTGGGCAATGGAGAACTGTCAAAGAAGCTGACCGTGGTTGCCGGGTGGTACAGCAAATCCGCCGCTGAAAAAATCAAGAACGCCGGCGGCGCGGCCCAAAACCTCAAGGGCGAAGAATTCCAATTCCCCAAGCCCAAGACCAGGTTTATCCCGCGCGCTCCCAAGAAGAAGATTGTCGAGGAAGCGCCCGCCGAAGGCGGCGCGAAGCCGGCCGAAGGGAAGGCCGAGGCAACGGCCGAAGGCAAGAAGGAAAAACCCCCGAAGAAGGAAAGAGCGGAGAAACCGGAGAAGCCTCCGGAGGCAAAAGAGGAGCCCAAGTCGGAATAGAAATTCCAGTGTCCGTTTGGCCGTCTACAATGTTGGGGCAAGCCAGTTGGGCTTGCCCCGTCCCATCTTGCGGGTGAACGTCGCTCAACTGCGGAAAGCAGGCCATGTTCAAGACATTCCTCAACATTTTTCGGATCCCCGAGCTTCGCAACAAGGTGCTCTTCACCCTGTTCATGCTGGCGATTTACCGCATCGGCTATCACGTGCCGCTGCCGGGCGTGGATCAGAGCAAGTTTGCCGCCAACAAGTTCAGCACCGGAGACAGCGCTGGCGATCGCATCAAGAACTACGTCGCCCTCTTTTCCGGCGGCGACCTCAATTCCAGCACGGTATTCGGCCTGGGGATCATGCCCTACATCTCCGCGTCGATCATTTTCCAGCTCCTGACCACCGTCGTCCCCACGCTCGAGAAACTCCAGAAGGAAGGCGAAACCGGCCGCAAGAAAATTCAGGAATGGACCCGCTACGCAACCGTTCCCATGTGCATGATCCAGGCGATTATCTGGCTCAGCTACATGCGCAGCGCCCGCTACATGCTGGGCACTTATGCCAGCTCGGCCGCGTTCTGGTTCACGGGACTCATAACGCTCACGGCCGGGTGCGTATTTCTGATGTGGCTGGGGGAACAGATTGATGAATATGGGCTGGGCAACGGCATCAGCCTGATCATCCTCGCGGGCATCGTCGCCCGCATGCCGGCGGCGATTGGTCAGTTGATCTATCAAAGCGATCTATCCGTCGGCGGGGGCGCTGAAGGGCGGATCGGGCCGGGGAAAATTCTGTTTCTAATGGCCGCCTTTGTGTTCATCGTCGCGGGATCGATCCTCATAACGCAGGCGCAGCGGCGCATTCCCATCCAGCAGGCAAAACATACTCGAGGGCGGCGGATTTACGGCGGACAGCGGCAATACCTGCCCCTGCGCGTGAATCATGGCGGCGTCATGCCGATCATCTTCGCCCAGTCGCTGATGCTTTTCCCGACGCTGCTTCTGAGCAAAATTGCCGAGGCGCTCGATCCGGTCAATAAGAGCTGGTTCGCCAGTTCGATCCACTTTTTGAATTCCGAGATGGGCTATGGGCGGTTTCTGTACGTGCTGCTGGAACTGGTGATGATTTATTTCTTCGCCTATTTCTGGACGACCGTTCAGTTCCAGCCCAAGGAGATGGCCAATCAGCTTCGCGACTATGGCAGCTTCATCCCCGGCCTGCGGCCCGGAAAGCGCACGGCCGATTACCTGGAAAAGGTGATGATGCGCATCACCTACGTGGGCGCGGCGTTCCTGTGCATCATCGCGGTGGTGCCGACGGCCGTCAGCACAGCGCTTGATATCCCGCAGAGCATCGCCAACTTCCTGGGCGGGACCGGATTGCTGATCGTCGTCAGCGTGGCGCTGGATATCGTTCAGCGCATCGAAGCCAACCTGCTGATGCGCAACTATGGCGGGTTTTTAAGCGGCCCCGGTGGTGGAAAAGGAAAGCGAATTAAAGGAAGACAGTACTGACGATTTGCGATTTTAGATTTACGATTTGTAATTGAATCAATCGCAAATCGCCAATCGCCAATCTAAAATTCCCTATGCCTATCGTCCTGAAATCCCGGCGCGAGATCGAAATGATGCGGCAGGCCGGCGTGGTGCTTACGCGGCTGGTGGAGCGGATGAAGGCGGCCTGCACCGTCGGGACGACCACGCGCGAGATCGATGAAATCGCCGCCGAAGCCATTCAAAAGGCCGGCGCGACGTCGCCGATCAAGAACTATCCCACCTACAAGCCCAACGAGGGGTTTCCGGGTTGGACGTGCATCAGCATCAATGAGGAAGTGGTACACGGGATTCCCGGGCCACGAAAGCTGAAGGACGGCGACATCGTCAAGATCGACGCGGCCATTTTGCTCAATGGATATTGCGCCGATACGGCCACGACCGTTTGCGTCGGCAGAGTGACCCCGAAGATCCAGAAGCTGCTGGATGTCACCAAGCAGACCCTGGAGCTGGCGATTTCCAACATCAAGCCCGACAAGAAATGGTCGGAGGTGGCCCGCCTGATTCAGTGGAATGTCGAGCGGCACGGATTCAGCGTTGTCCGCGAGTTTGTCGGCCACGGCGTCGGCCGGAGCATGCACGAGGAGCCCAAGGTCCCCAATTTTGTGACTCCCGAGCAGCTTCGCGGTGATTTCAGACTGAAGGTGGGGACGACGATCGCGGTCGAGCCCATGGTTGTGATGGGCCGGCGGGAAGTCGTGTTATTGGACGACCAGTGGACGGTGGTGACCGAAGACCGCCAGCCGGCCGCCCACTTTGAACATACGATTGCGGTAACCGAGGCGGGTTGCGAAATCCTGACCAACGGCAGTGCCAACGGCACCAAAGCCGCCTGAGCCCCGGCAGGGGCGGCAGACGATAGCCCATGGCGCAAGCCGCGGGTTGAAAGGACATGCGGCAAAGCCAGCCCCGGCAGGGGCGTAAGAATCGCGGCGATTGCGGCTCGCTTGAGGCTTTTAAACCGTTGTGCTACAATATTGGTCTTGCGTTTTTTTGAAGTATAAGTGATTTGCCCCCAAGGCGATAAAGACATGAAAGTAAGAACCAGCGTCAAACGCATCTGCGAGAACTGCAAGATCGTCCGCCGTAAAGGCACGGTGCGGGTGATTTGCAGCAACACCAAACACAAACAGCGCCAAAGGTAGGCGCGGCAATTTTGCAACTGGAGCCCTTATGCCTCGTATCGCGGGCGTGGACATTCCCGCCGACAAGCCGATCTGGATCAGCCTCACTTACATCTACGGCGTTGGCCGGACCAACAGCCGCCAGATGCTGAAAGAGGCTGGCATCGACGGCCAGCGGCGCGCCAAGGACCTCACCGAAGAGGAGCTGGCCAAGATCATCGGCCTGATCGACAAGGGCTTCCTGGTCGAAGGCGCGCTGCGTCGCTCGATCCAGCAGAACATCGCCCGCCTGCGCGACATCGGCAGCTATCGCGGGCATCGTCATCGCCGCGCCTTGCCGGTTCGCGGACAAAGGACGCGATCGAATGCGCGTACGCGTAAGGGCCCTCGCAAGACCGTCGCCGGCAAGAAGGGCGTGAAGGAACTCGGCAAGTAACGGAACCCCGCATGTACATGCGGGGCTTCGCATCGATAACTGACAACGGACCACTGAGAACTGACAACGGACCAAAAAATGGGCGAACAATCAGCAGCGGCAGGAAAGCCCCAGACCGGCGCGAAAGCCGGCGTCAAGAAGCGGATTCGCAAAGGCGTCACCCGCGGCGTCGCGCACATCAAGGCGACCTTCAACAACACCATGGTGACCATCACCGACACCAACGGCGAGACTCTCGCCTGGGCATCGGCTGGCACCGTCGGGTTCAAGGGCGCCCGCAAGAGCACGCCGTTCGCGGCGGGGCGCGCTGCCGAACAGGCCGCCCAGCAGGCCCGCAAGCATGGGGTGATCGAGATCGAGGTGAAAGTAAAAGGCCCCGGCGCCGGCCGCGAGCAGGCGATCATCCAGCTCCAGCACGCCGGGCTGAAGATCACCGGCATCGAGGATGTCACGCCGCTGCCCCACAACGGCTGCCGGCCGCCCAAGAAACGAAGAGTGTAAGAAATTTTTGATTTGCGATTTGCGATTTGCGATTGAAATGTCGCTTGGCAAATTGCAAATCGGCAATTGCAAATCGCAATTATCATTGCCTCCGATCGACGAGGCGGAAGAAAGATGGCCCCTAACGGTTGGGGCGGTAACCTTCTGCGATTCGGCCGGCGGCGTAAGGAGCACACATGAGAGTTCGATGGCGCGGATTGGAGCTGCCCTCGCGGGTGGCTCGCGATGAGCAGGTCTCCACCGAGACGTACGGCAAATTCACCGCCGAGCCCTTCGAGCGCGGCTTTGGCACCACCGTCGGCAACAGCCTGCGGCGAATCCTGCTTTCCTCGCTGGAAGGGGCGGCCGTCACCCAGGTAAAAATCAAAGGGGCGGACCACGAGTTTTCCAGCCTGTCGGGCGTGACCGAGGATGTGACCGACATCATCCTCAACGTCAAGAGCCTGATCGTGAAGCTCGACGCGGATGAGGAGAAGGAGATGCGCGTCGTGGCCAGGAAGGCCGGGCCGATCACGGCCGGGATGATCGAAGCCGATCCCTCGATCACCGTTGTCGACAAAGACCACGTGATCGCGACGCTGACCGAGGATGTCACGTTTGACATGACGCTGACCGTCGGCAAGGGCCGCGGATACGTCACCGCCCTGGAGCATCGCGAGGGGATCGATGAGCAGGAAGCGGGCCTGATCAACGTGGACAGCATTTATTCGCCGGTGACGCGAGTGCGTTATGCGACCGAGGATGCCCGCGTCGGCCAGAAGACCGACTACGACCGGCTGATTCTGGAAATCTGGACCAATGGCACGATCACGCCGGAGATGGCGCTGGTGGAGGCTGGCAAGATCCTCCGCAAGCACCTCAATCCGTTCGTGCAATATTTCGAGCTGGGCTCGGATACAGCCAGCGAAGAGTCCTTGACCGCCCTGCGCGATGCGCATGCTCCGTTGATCGATCCGGAGCTTCAGTCGAAGCTCAACATGCCGATCCAGGATCTCGATCTGTCGGTGCGGGCCAACAACTGCCTGGAGTCGGCCAAGATTCAAAACGTGCGCGACCTGGTGAAGAAGACCGATGCCGACCTTCTGAAGGTTCGCAGCTTTGGCAAAACCAGCCTGCGCGAGGTCAAGCGCAAGCTGGCCGACCTGGGCCTGAGCCTTGGCATGGACATCGAGAACCTCGCCGCCCAGCAGGCCGCCGCGGCACGCGCGGCAGCGGAAGGCGAGACCGAGGAAGCCGAGACTGAAGCGGCGTCGTGAAGTGATTTGCAGTTTCAGATTTGAAATCAGGAGTTTCCCATGCGTCATATGCTCCGCGGCCGACAGCTCAGCCGCGACACCGAACATCGCAAATCGCTTCGCCGAAGCCTGGTGCAGAGTCTTATCGAGCACGGCAAGATTCGCACGACTTTGCCCAAGGC
>JBGPEF010000060.1:0-15604 GCA_041482675.1 Tepidisphaeraceae bacterium
AAGAGCAAGAGCAGGAGAAGGAGTAAGAGTAGGCGCTAATCGGGAGAGGTGGGGTTGCCGTATTCGCGATCGGAATTTTTTTTGATGAGGCCCATGAGCATGCGAACGATTTTTTGAAGGCTTACTTTTCCGGGGCGGATCTGGGCTGGATTTGATTTGCCCCTGGCGACGAGGATGTCCAGACCCGCCGCGCATTCGAGAGCGGAACCGTGGGCGATATCGAAGAAGCGGCAGCGGTCTTTGGGGAGATATTTTCCATTGCCTTCAGCGATGTTCAGAGGGATGGAGGTCGATGCGCGGTCCAGTTGATCCTTGACGTCGCCGATTTTGACGGAGGAATCCAGGAGCGCGGATAGCCAGGCGATGAAGGAAATGGATTCGCGGTAGGCTTCAAGCTTTTCGTGGTCGAACCAGGGGTCCTGTGATTCTGGCATAAAATCCTTCTCTTAATTCTTGATCCTGCTCTTAGTCTTCTTCATGATCTTTCTCTTCCTCTTCATCCTACTCTACGCTGGTGGGTCGGGGCAGGCCGCGGAGAGAGAAAGAGAAAGATGAGGAGGAAGATTTAGAAGAGGACTAAGAGCAGGAGCAGGAGAAAGATTAGGAAGTGGGCGCGCGGCTATTTGGGGTCTTTTTGTTTGGCGCGGCGAAGGGCGAAGTCGTAGACGGGGGGGAGATTCTGGGGCGTACCTTCGTTGGACCACCAACGGGGTTTTTCGGTGTAGATCCAGACGTATTCGTCGGAGGTGTCGAGGGCTTTTTTTACGACGGCTTCGAAGACTTCGGGGGTGAAGTAGTTTTTGCTTACGTCGATTTCGTCCCAGCCGTTTTTGCGCCAGTTGTCATCCATCCAGACGCCGAAGCCGAGGGAGACGACTTGTTTGTATTTGTCGGGGTCTTTGACGATGACGAGGAGGTCCTGGGACATGGCTTTGTAGGCTTTGTCGAATTGGGCGATGTCGCGGTAGTGGTAGGAGTATTCGTGGCCGTCGACGAGGAGGGTTTTGCCGTGGATGCCTTCGACGAGGCCGTCGCAGAAGGGGGCGAGGAGGCCGTAGCCGACGTCGGAGAGCGGTTTTTTGCCGGCGGCGGATTCGCCCCAGGGGAGACAGTAGCCGAAGGTGAGGAAGACGGTGAGGTCGGGATAGCCTTCCTGGAAGGCTTGCATGACTTCGCGGCCGCGCTGGCGGACCTGGGCGGAATACTCATCCCAGGATTTGGTTTTGGCTTCGCGCTGTTCGTGATAGGCGAAGATGGGGGCGGTGTATTGCTCAATGTCGAAGAGGATTCCCTTTGCGCCGCCTTCCTTGGCGACTTTGGCGGCCAGACGCGCGTTGGCGAGGATGGGGGTGAAGTCGCCGAACCAGTCTTCCTTGGACCAGGCATCCTTGGAGGGGGTGGTGTTGAAGCGGAGGAAGTTGTGGGTGAGTTTTTTGAAGGGGGTGGCCTTGAGGTCGTCGATGGAGGGTTGGAGCTCTTCGATGGTGAAGGTGCGTTTGGACCAGCAGTCCCACATGAAGTCGCCTTTGCCCCCCCCACCGACTTTGGTCCACTGGGCGTGGAAGACGACGCCGTCGAAGGGGGTTTTTTCCATTTCGGCGGTGTGGGCGCGCATGAATTCGGTGGAGGGTTCATCCCAGCCGAATTCGATGAGTTTTTTGGCATCGGATTTGGGGGCGGCGAGGGTTGTTGAGGTGAGGAGGGAGAAGGCGGCCAGAATGATGGTAATTTGTTTGTTCATATTGGTTCACCTCGGTTGGGGACAACATGCTCACGAGTACGTGAGCATGGCACCCGGCTAGCGCCACCCAAAAGCTGATACACACGGGCGGGACGGCCGTGGTACGGGGTGGGGGGACACGGGCGGGACGCCCGTGCCACGAGTATGTACAATCCCGGCTCGCACATGAATACAGCGCTGGCATTTTTGGCACATCCGGATGATGCGGAGATTCTCTGCGGGGGGACGTTGATTCGATTGGCGGAGAAGGGGTGGAAGGTTCATATCGCGACGGTGACGGCCGGGGATTGCGGGACGATGCTGGAGAATCGGTTTGATATCTCGTCGATCCGCACGACCGAGGCGACGAAGGCGGCGGCGATGATTGGGGGAGTTTATCATTGCCTGGATGAGCGGGATGGGCTGGTTTGCTATGACAAGGAGGCGCTGCGGAAGGCGATTGATCTGTTTCGGCGGGTTGCGCCATCGCTGGTTTTCACGCACGCGCTTCGGGATTACATGATGGATCATGAAATGGTGGCGATGCTGGCGCGGGCGGCGTCGTTTGTTTATAGCGCGCCGAATATTTCGTCGCATCCGCTGCGGCCGGGGTCGGGGATTCCGCACCTTTATTATTGTGATCCGGTGGAGGGGAAGGATCCATTTGGGAACGGGGTGGAGCCGACGGTGGTGGTGGATATTTCAAAACAGTTGGAGAAGAAGCTGGAGATGCTGGCGTGTCATGCGAGCCAGAGGGAGTGGCTGAGGGAGTTTCATGGGATTGATGAATATATTGATGCGGTGAGGAGGATGGTGGGGGAGAGGGGGAAGTTGATTGGGAGCATTGCGGCGGAGGGTTTTGTGCAGCATCGGGGGCATGCGTATCCGCAGGATGATATTTTGGAGGAGATGTTGGGTGGTCGGGAATGACGAATGACGAGGGACGAATGACGAAAGAATAATGACGAATCGCGAATGACGAAAGCCCCCTCACCCTGCCCTCTCCCCCGAGTACGGGGGCGAGGGAAGAAGGAAGAAGAGGGGGAAGAGCGTCAGGGAAGGAATGGAGATGGCGAAGAGAATTGATTTGATCAGCACGATCAAGGGCTCATTGCTGGAGAAGTTTTATCCGGCGGGGTGGGATTTGAAGAGGATCGATCAGTGTTGTGAGATGGGGATGAAGCGGGTGACGACGGCGGGGAAGTGGTGGAACGAGGAGTTTTTGCCGCGGCCGGTGGGGGATGTGGCGGAGATGGATCGGAGAATGGGGGATGAGATTGCGGATCAGATTGAATCGACGCGGCGGGAGGGGAGGAAGCTGGCGATCATTCTGCCGGTGGGGCCGATGGGGATGTACAAGATCGTGGTGGAGCGGCTGAAGGCGAGCCGGACGCGGTGCGATCATGTGACGACGTTTAATATGGATGAATGGGCGGACAAGCAGGGCAACACCATGCCGGGGGATCAGCCGGGGGGGTTTGAGCATGCGATGGTGGCAGCGCTGTTTTCGCCGCTGGGGAGGTTTACGGTGCCGCCGAAGCAGAGGAATTTTGCGCTGAAGGGGAATCTGCCGACGTATGCGAAGAAGATCGCGGCATTGAAGAAGGAGGGGGCGAAATTGGTGACGGTTTATGGGATTGGGAGGGTTTTTCATATTGCGTTTTGGGAGCCGCAACTTGGGGGGGAATACAGCGAAGCCGAGTGGAAGCGGCAGACGCATCGGATTGGGGTGGCGCTGCATCCGCTGACGATCGAGCAGAACGCGATCACTTCGTTCAACAGCAGATTTACGTTGGTGCCGGCGTTTGCGAATACGATTGGGCCGGGATTGTTTTTGCAGAGTGACTGGTGCATTGGGGGATGCGATGGGGCGTATCCGGATCGGGGGGCGCAGTTTCAGGGGGCGAGCTTGTGCGTGACGCTGCAATATGGGCCGGATAGGTGGGTGCCGAGCAGTTGGATGCCGACGATGGCGGGGAGATTGTTTTTCCTGAAGGAGTTGGCGGGGCCGCTGGTGCCGGATGCACACTGAATTTGCGATTTGCGATTTGCGATTTGCAATTTGAATGGAGGCAATATGTGGCGCGTGATGATCATGGCGGCGTTGGTGACGGGGACGGTGGCGCGGGCGGCGGAGAATGGGCCGGTGAAGGATCCGCGGTTGACGACGGTTAGGACGCTGCGTCAGGGGAGCGGGTTTGTGCCGCCAGGGGATAAGGAAGTTTGGCAGAAGCGGGCGCAGGATCTGCGGGCGCAGGTGCTGATTGCGGCGGGGCTTTGGCCGATGCCGGAGAAGACGCCGCTGAATGCGGTGATTCATGGGAGGATTGAGCGGGAGGATTACACGGTTGAGAGGGTTTTTTTTGAGAGCTATCCCGGGTTTTATGTGACGGGGAGTTTGTATCGACCGAAGGGGAAGACGGGGCCGTTTGCGGGGGTGTTGTGTCCGCATGGGCATTGGGCGAATGGGCGATTTAATGAGACGCCGGAGAAGGAGATTGATGCGCAGATCAAGGCGGGGGTTGAGAAGGATCGGGTGGCGGCAAAATATATTTTGCAGGCGCGGTGCGCGAATCTGGCGAAGCTGGGGTGCGTGGTGTTTCACTATGACATGGTGGGATATGCCGATGCGGATGAGAAACATTTTCCGCATCACAAGACGATGACGGATGCGGAGGCGGACCTGAATTTGCAGAGCATTTTTGGGCTGCAAACGTGGGATAGCATTCGGGCGCTGGATTTTTTGTTGTCGCTGGCGGATGTGGACAAGGAGCGGATCGCCTGCACGGGGGCGTCGGGAGGTGGGACGCAGACGTTTATCATGATGACGGTGGATGATCGGCTGAAGGTGGCCGCGCCGGTGTGCATGATTTCGGCGGGAGATCATCAGGGGGGATGCGTGTGCGAGAACAATGCGCTGCTGAGGATTGGGACGGACAATGTGGAGCTTTCAGCGACGTTTGCGCCGCGGCCGTTTATTCATCCGACGGCGACGGGGGATTGGACGAAGGATTACCTGGAGCAGGGGTATCCGGAAACGCTGGGGGTGTATCGACTGTTTGGGGTGGAGGAGAATGTGAAGGCGGTGAGGTTTAATGCGGGGCATAACTATGCGCTGGGGAATCGGGAGGCGATGTATAACTTTTTCAACACTCACCTGAAGCTCGGCGCCAAGGAACCCGTCAAAGAACGACCCTTCACCCCCATCGCTCCAAAGGATCTCTCTGTCTTCACCTCCGACCATCCCCGCCCCGCGGATTCCACCGACGCCCCCACGCTCCGAAAATATCTCGCCGATCAAGCCGCGAAGCAGATGCAAGCCCTAAAGCCCACCGACGCCGCCTCCCTCGAAAAATTCCGCCAAGTCCTCCAACCCGCCCTCCGCCACCTGCTGGCCTGCGCTTTCCCGGTCGAAGGTGCATCCTTCGGGGTGCAAGGCAAAAATGTCGAGAAGATCATGAAGATCGAGATCGAGTGCGAGTGCGGCCTGAGGAAGCCATGCCGCCTCCCCGCCCTTGCCTTTTATTCAGAGCAGCGCCTCAAAGGCTTTCACCTCACCGACGGCCCCGTCACCATACTCATCCACCCCTCCGGAAAATCCGCCGCGCTCTCCCCCGACGGCTCCCCGACGCCGCTCGTCTCCGCCCTCCTCGCCAGAGGCCACATGGTCATCGCCCCCGACTTCTTCCTCACCGGCGACCTCGCCGGTCCAAACCCAATCGCCACCTCCAAAATCGAATTCTTCGCCGGCTACAACCGCACCGTCATCGCCAACCGAGCCCACGACATCCTCGCCTGCGTGACTATCGCGAAAGACCTGGGCAATTCAGTCAACCTCGTCGGAGTCGAAGGCGCAGGCCCGTGGGTGATGTTGGCCAGGGCGCTGGCGGGGGATGCGGTGAAGCGGACGGTGGCGGATGGAGGTGGGTTTGAGTTTGGGAGTGTGAAGGAGAGGGGTGATGTGAATTATCTGCCGGGGGCGGTGAAGTATGGGGGACTCTACAACCTGGCGGCGCTGGGGGCACCGGGGGAGATGTTGATTTTTAATGCGGGGGATTCAGATACGACCCCGTTGACAGCGGCTTATGCGGCGGCCGGAGCTTCGACGAAATGTCGAGTTGAGAAAGGGAAGGTCGATGTCGTCGAGTGGTTGACGAGGTGAGAGATCGAAAACCACGGGCATCGGAGTACCGCTGCCCATGCCACCCAGACCTGCCTATTTCTGTAGGGAGATGGAGAGGTCGTCGAAGTCGATGGGGGTGCCGGAGTAGGGGATGCCCCAGACGGAGGGGCGGCCTTTGGGGGGTTTGGTTGTGTCCGTGTCGTCGAAGGTGAGGGTCCAGTCTTTGGGTTCGGGGGTGTTGCGGGGCCAGATTTTGGCTTGGAGGGTGGTTTTGTTGTTCTCTTTTTTTAGTTGGAGGCGGAGGGTGAGCCAGGAGGCGGATTTCCAATCGTAGGGTTTGGAGATTTTGACGTTGTCGCCTTTGAGGATTTGAAGTTCGTTGGTGGCGGGTTGGAGCCAGAGGCGGTAGCCGGCCGCGCCGCAGAGGCCGAGGCCGAATTCGGGGAAGCGTTTGCCGGTGGCGGTGGCGCGGATGGAGGCCTCAATAGAATTATTTTCGTCAGCGCCGAGCATGAAGCCGAAGGTGTCGAGGGGTTCGCCGGGGAGTTGGAGGAATTTGTCGTCGCCATCTTTGACGACGGCGAATTTGCCGTTCATGACGAGGAGCTCTTCGGGCATGGAGGCTTCGTCGGATTTTTGGAAGTCTTGGTGGTAATTGGTGGGGGGAGGGGGGGCGTCGGCGGAGATGAGGAGGAGGCAGAGGAGCACTGGCAGCAAGCTGCCAGTGGCACGAAAGAGATGCGGTGTGCTGAAGCACACCCTACAAGGACAGAGATAGTGGGTCATTTGGAGGGGGCTCCGATGGCGTAGAGCCATTTGTCGGTGGCGATGAAGAGAGTTTTGTTGGCGGCGATGGGGGTGGAGTAGATGGCGCCGTCGAAGTTGATTTTGTTGATTAGTTTTTTCTCTTTGGAGGCGGCGAGGATGGTGAGGTCGCCTTGTTCGTTGCCGAGGTAGATTTTGCCGTCGGCAATCAGAGGGGAGCCCCAGATGCGGGCTTCGGTGTCGTGGGTCCAATAGACTTCGCCGGTGTCGGGGTTGAGGCAGTGGAGTTTGCCGTCGAAGTCGGCAGCGAAGAGGAGCTCGTTGGCGATGGCGACGGTGGAGATGGAGCGGCCGATTTTGGGGTAGGACCAGAGTTTGCCGGTGGAGGTGAGGTCGCCGGTTTTGGTGGCGTCGATGCAGGCGAGGGAGCCAGCGCCTTCGCCCTGCTCGGGGTTTTGGCCGACGGAGATGTAGATGCGGTTTTTGTAGAAGACGGGGGTGGCGATGATTTCGCTGGGGCCGTTTTGGGTGCCGTATTTCGCTTTGCGCTGCGCGGGGGAGTTGACGTCGGAGCGCCAGAGTTCCTTCAGGTTTTCGTCGAAGCCATAACAGAAGCCATCGCCTGCGCCGAAGATGATGAGGTCCTTGCCGTTGATGCTGGCGAGAGTCGGGGAGGACCAGTTGCAGAGGAGCGTTCTCTTGCTGATGCCGGAAGTTTCCTGGGCGAGGAGCTTGCCGGTTTTTTTGTCGAGACAGATGAGGGCGGGGGAATTGGGGGAGGGGATGTGGAGGGCGGTCCAGTCGTTGCCGTTGGAGGTGGTGACGTAGAGTTTATCGCCGACGACGAGGACTGAACTGCTGGTCATGTGGAGGGGGAAGACGCCCAGCTCATCGCGGAGGTCGTAGCGCCAGATGATGTCGCCGTCGGTGGGGGCGAGGGGGATGGGAGGGTTTTTTTTGCCGGCCTGGTATTGGGCTTCGTCGGTGAATGGGCCGTCGTTGCCATTGGCCTGGCCGTGGACGTCGATGCAGATGAC
Organism: Tepidisphaeraceae bacterium; assembly: GCA_041482675.1. Lineage (GTDB taxonomy): Bacteria > Planctomycetota > Phycisphaerae > Tepidisphaerales > Tepidisphaeraceae > JBGPEF01. The sequence goes on from JBGPEF010000060.1 coordinate 7,646, forward strand.
TTCGCAGCGGTTGGTGACGAGATAGGCGCGATCGCCATCGACGGTTGGGGAGGAGCAGAGGCCGGTGGCGTCGTAGTCCGAGACTTTGCCGGCTTCGAGTTTGGGGATGGAGAGCTGCCAGAGTTTTTTACCGGTTTGTTCGTCGAGGCAGAGGAGGATGGAGTAGTCATCCTTGAATCGGGGATCCCGCGGGGGGTCGTTGTTGGTGCCGACGAAAACCCGGCCGGCGGCGACGACGGGATTGCCGTAGGTGTAGGAGCCGAGGCGGGCGGCCCATTTGACATTTTTCGTGGCGGCCAGATCGAGCTCGCCTTCGGGGTCGGGTTTGCCGGGGTCCCAGTTGTCGGGCAGGCCGGTTTCGGGGGAGACCATGTTGCGGGAATTGTCGCGGCCCCATTGGGGCCAATCGGCGGCGAGGGCGGGGATGGAGAGGGAGAGGATAGAGGATAGAAGATAGAGGATAGAAAGAGGGATTTGCGATTTGCGATTTGCGATTTGCGATTGAAAGACCCCCTCACCCTGGCCTTCTCGTCGCCACGGCGACTCTTCGACCCCGAGTACGGGGGCGAGGGGATTAGGAGGACCGGGAGAGGGAGAAAGAGCGCGAAGGTTGGATCGACAAGACTCTGGCATTCGACAATAGTACCCGCAGGGTGGCGGGATGTTTCGCATTGGACTCAACCCCCCCGCCGCCGGCTTGTATAATCTGCGCGGGTCGGATTCTTGCCTATCCAACAAATTGAGGAAGACGCCGGATGAAAAAGCATTACCCCCTCTGTCTGCTGATCGGGCTGTTCGTGATGGTTTCGGTTGCGCGCGCGGAGAATTGGCCGCAGTGGCGCGGGCCGGCTTTCAATGGAACCAGCCCGGAAACAAATCTGCCGGACAAACTGGATGAGACGGCGACGATGGCGTGGTCGGTGGAGCTGCCCGGGCGCGGGGCGAGCACGCCGATTGTGTGGGGTAATCGCATCTTTCTGACGGCGCAGGCGAAGGATCGCAATTTGCTGGCGCTGTGTTTTGACAGCAAGAGCGGCAAGGAACTCTGGCGGAAGGAGATGGGCACCGCCGTTCCATCCCGGAAGGAAGGCAATGCGGACTGGGCGGGTCCTTCGGCGATCACGGATGGGAAAACCGTTTTCTTCTATTTCAGCACCGGCGATCTGGCGGCGTTTGACATGGATGGGAAGCCGATCTGGAACCTGAACATGCAGAAGGAGCACGGGACCTTCAATTATCAGTGGATTTATGGATCGAGCCCGCTGCTTTATCGCGGGAAGCTTTACGTGCAGGTGCTGCATCGGGATGTGCCGGGATCGGAATGGCGGGCGGCCAAGGCTGGGGAGTCGCTGGCGGATTCGTACATCGTGGCCAAGGAGCCGAGCACGGGGAAGGACATCTGGAAGGTGGTGCGGAAGGATGACAATGCGAGGGTGGAGTCGAAGGAGGCGTATTCGACGCCGATGCCTTATCAGGGGAAGGAGCCGGCGCAGATTATCATTGTCGGGGGCGATTGTGTGACCGGCCACGACTTTGATACGGGCAAGGAAATTTGGCGCGCGGGGGGATGGAATCCGAACAAGATCGACAGCTATCGGATGGTGGCGTCGGTGGTGGTGGCGGATGATCTGATCGTGGCGTGCGCGCCCAAGGCCCAGCCGGTGATGGCGATCAAGCCGGGAAGCGGCGATGTGACGGCCACGAATTATGCATGGAAATCGAGGGACATGACCAGCGACGTGGCGACTCCGGCCTTTTATCAGGGGAATCTGTACGTGCTGGAGACGGATAAAAAGGTTCTGAATTGTGTGGATCCCAAGACGGGCCAGAAGAAATGGTCAACGAAGCTGGATGGCCGGGCGGTTTTCCGGGCCTCGCCGACGGCGGCGGATGGGAAGATTTATTGCATCAATGAGAATGGGGAGGTGTGGGTGTGTTCGGCGAGCGAGTCGAAAATCATTTCGCAGTCAGCGTTTTCGAACCGGGATAAGGCGCATGCGTCGATTTCGGTGGCGGATGGGAGGGTGTATGTGAGGACGGGGGAGAAGTTGTATGCGTTTGGGAAGGTTGGCGGCAACTGAACCGCTGTGCCCGCTTGAGCGCATGCGAATTTGGTCGGGCGAAGACGTAGGCGCATCTGGCTGTTTTCTGTTACTGATGAAGACCTATGCGCGGCCGAAGTGGTTCCAATGGCAGGCAGGTCCATGCGAAAAATCATGGTTATCCCAGGCCGCAACTGGTGCGGGGGAATTGGACGTCGCTCAATGGGACGTGGCAGTTTGCGTTTGATGCGGAGGCAAAGTGGACCGAGCCGGGGGAGGTGAAGTTTGATCGGCGGATTGTGGTGCCGTTTGCGCCGGAGACGCCGGCCAGTGGGATTCACGATACTCATTTTTATAACGCGGTGTGGTATCGGCGGGAGATTGCGACGCCGAAGTTGGCCGAGGGGCAGCGGGTATTGCTGCATTTTGGGGCGGTGGATTGGGAGGCGTGGGTTTGGGTGAATGGGAAACTGGCGGTGCGGCATGAGGGGGGATATACGCCGTTTTCGGCCGATATTACTGATTTGCTGGAGGAGGGGGATACGCAGGAGATCATCGTGCGGGCGCACGATGATCCTCAGGAGCTGACCAAGCCGCGGGGGAAGCAGGATTGGTGCGAGCAGGCGCATTCGATCTGGTATTGGCGGACGACGGGCATCTGGCAGACGGTTTGGCTGGAGGTGGTGCCGGCGACGTGGATTTCGCGACTGAAATGGACGCCGAGCGTGGAGCGGTGGGAGTTGGCGCTGGAGGTGGCGCAGGGGGGAGTGTTTCGGGAGGGATTGCGGCTGGCGGTGCGGCTGAATCACAAGGGGCGGCGGATCGTCGATGACATTTATAGCCTGGAGCGGCACAACACGGTGCGGCGGATCGTGCTGAGCGATCCGGGGATCGATGATTATCGCGGGGACATGCTGTGGAGCCCATCGAATCCGAATTTGCTGCGGGCGGAGCTGGAGTTGCTGGAGGAGAAGGATGAGGTGATCGACAGCGTCGAGAGCTATGCGGCGATGCGCTCGGTGGCGACGCAGGGGAATCGATTCATGCTCAATACCAGGCCGTATTACCTGCGGATGGTGCTGGATCAGGGGTATTGGCCGGAGAGTGGGCTGACTGCGCCAGATGATGAGGCGTTGAAGCACGATGTGGAGCTGGCGAAGGCAATGGGATTCAACGGGGTGCGGAAGCACCAGAAGATTGAGGACCCGCGGTATTTGTATTGGGCGGATGTGCTGGGGCTTTTGGTTTGGGAGGAGATGCCAAGCCCGTACGCATTTTCCACCGACACGGTGCGGAGGCTGACCCAGAGTTGGACGGAGGCGATCGAGCGGGATGTGAGCCATCCGTGCATCATTGCCTGGGTGCCGTTTAATGAGTCGTGGGGTGTGCCGGACCTGCCGGAGGTGCAGGCGCAGAGGCAGTTTGTTAAGGGTGTGTATCACCTGACCAGGGCGCTGGATCCGACGCGGCCGGTGATTGGGAATGACGGGTGGGAATCGGTGGCGACTGATATTATTGCAATACATGATTATGAGGCCGAGCCGAAGAAGCTGGCGCAGCGTTATACGCATCCGGCGGAGAATGTGATGACGATGTTCAAGACGGAGCGGCCGGGAGGGAGGATTCTGATTCTGGATGAACATGCGCACGAGGGGCTGCCGATCATGCTGACGGAGTTTGGGGGGATCGCGTATTCGAAGGAGAAGGGATCGTGGGGGTATTCGCGGGCGCGGACGGGGGATGATTTTGCGGCTAGATATGCGGGATTATTGGAGGCGGTGCGGGCGCTGCCGCTTTTGGCGGGGTTTTGTTATACGCAGTTCACGGACACCTATCAGGAGGCCAATGGGCTGCTGAATATGGACCGGACGCCCAAGTTTCCAATTGCGCAGGTCGCGGTGGCGACGCGGGGGGCGGAGAGCGATGCGGAGAAGCGGATCGAGGCAAGGTGGAGGCAGAGGATATTGGCGATGAAGAGGCAGCAGAAGAAGAGTGCGGAGACATTGCAGGATTAAACACGGGGACAATGCAGGATTAAACACGAAGGTCACGAAGGCACGAAGGCCAACTCGGGGTGGAAGAGTGTGCGGGGAGGGAAGTTTTGAGCTGGAATTTTTCTTTTGGTCAGGCTGGGTCGTAGCCTGCGCCTCCCCAGGGATGGCATCGGCAGATTCTTTGTGCAGCGCGCCAGGAGCCACGGAATGGGCCGTATTTGTTGATGGCGTCGATGGCGTATTGGGAGCAGGAGGGTTGATAGCGGCAGTGGCCGCCGATGAGGCGGCCGAGGGTGGCGCGATAGAGGAGGACGAGATGGATGAGGAGCCAGCGCATGGTCAGGCGGGGCGGGATTGCCAGGTGGTGTGAAGCTTGAGCATGAGGGCGGTGAGAGTTTTTTGATACTCGGCCAGTTGCATGGGCTCGTGGGGGCGGACTACCAGCACCAGATCATAGCCTTTTGGCCAGTCGTGTTGATGGAGGCGGAAGGCTTCGCGGAGGAGGCGCTTGATGCGGTTGCGGCGCGGGGCGGTGCCGACGGCTTTGGCGAGGCTGAGGCCGAGGCGCGGATGGAGAAGATTGTTGGGGCGGGCGTAGGCGATGATGGGGCCGCGGGCGTGGCGGATGCGGGTTTCGAAGACGGCGGAAAATTCGGAGCGGGAGCGAATGCGGAGGGATTTGGGGAAGGAGAACGTGGAAGTGGGCACGGGGAGATTTTAGCCACAGATGGGGGAGGGATGCACATAGCGCGGCCAGCGCCGCAACCAAATGACGAATGACGAATGCCCAATGACGAAAGAATGTCGAATGACGAATGACGAAGATACGCATCGATGAGTACATCGACGCTCGCCACGGCGAGTAAACTGTGGCGGACAAGAATGTCCGCCCCACCGGAGAAAAGCCCCCTCACCCTGGCCCTCTCCCCCGAGTACGGGGGCGAGGGGAGAGAAGGAGAAGTACTGGGAAGATTTGCGCGGGCTGCGAAGATTCTGACAGTTAGCAGTACGGATGGAAGATAAGTCAGCGCAGCTACTGACGCGGCGGCGCGGCGGGATAGAGGTGGATCTGGCGGTACTGGTGCCATTCCTGTTCGCCGGGGTGGCGGAATTCGAAGAAGGCGCCTTCGACGGGGGAAGGGAGGAGGACTTCGAGTTGATCGTCGAAGCGGTCGTCGGGGATGCGGACGAGCTGGGGGCGGTGATATTGGCCTTCGGGGACGAGACGGACGATTTTGAATTTGGTGATGTGGCCATCGGCGTAGCGCTCTTCCCAGTGATCGGCATTGAGGACCCATTCGCGGCGGCCGGGGGGAGTATCCTGGTCGGTCTCGAACCAGAAGTGGTCGATGGTGTTGGATCCGATGGGGCGGGTGGTGAGCGGGTTGGTGGCGGGTGTCTGGTGGTGAGCGGCGTGGTTTGATGCGACCGCATCTTTGTTGTCGCTCTTGCAACCGGTGGGCAAGAGGCAAAGGGATAGGGCAGTGGCGGGAATGAGGAACTGTTTCATCAGGACTCCTTCAAATTGATTGGCTGAGGAGTGTAGGGTAAAAGGCGGAATTTGCACCAACAGCGGGGGCTCGCATCTCGCGGGGCGGATTGAAATATTCTGGCGTGGGGAGGGATTAGAATAGGCACCATGAGTGAATCAGGTGCCCTGTTCGGTGAATTGCATGGCCCAGCGGATTAGAGCGATGGCTTTCGTGATTGATATTCTTCTGATTGATTCGAGTTTTTAATGAGGCGGAGGCCGAGTCGCAGCGAGAAATACAAGAGGGTGGCGGCACAAACAATCACCAGCGTCATACGTAGATATGTCGCCACGGACATCGAGATGCCGACGCCGGTGAAAAGGGCGACGTAGGCGACGACACAGGCGGGGCATTTTGGCAGCAGCGCGAGCGTGGCACTGGGGACGACCCAGCCGGCCATCTCGGCGGCGCGTCGATGCCAGCGCGGCGCAGTGGAGCAGCACGGTTGCGCGTTCACTTGTGTGCCTCCGAACCACAGCCGCAGGTCGAGGATTCGGTCGATGCCACCTTTGGCCAATACGGTTTATCGCGGTCGGCGAAGTCGCCGCCGGCGTAGCGGTCGTGGTGGCGGACCCACTGCATGCTGAAGGGGAGTTGATCCTCGTCGCGGCCTTTGGGGACCAGATCGAGGAGCGTGTAGGTAACGACGAATGGATCGAGGCCGCGGCCGTAGGTGGAATAGGTGTGGAAGATTTTTCCGGCCGGATCTTTGTAGAAGATGCTTGCGCCGGGGGCTTCGTCGCTGGGGAATTCCTGCATGGTGTAGTTGTAATAGACATCGCCCTGGGCCTTCTCCTGCGGCGTGAAGAAGACGTGGTAGTCGTGGTTGAAATCGTTGCTTTGGGAGGAGACCCAGGGGAAGCGCCAGCCCATGCGCTTTTTGAAGGACTCGATTTTCGCGAGCGGTGCGCGGGAGACCATTGCAAGAGAAACGTCGCGCGCGGCCAGGTGGGGGACAGCGCCATCGAGGTGGTCGCAGACGTACGAACAGCTTGGGCAGCCTTCGGCCCAATCGGGGCCGAACATGAAGTGATAGATGAGGAGCTGGCTGTTTGCGCCGAAGAGGTCGGCGAGGGGGACTTTTCCGTGAGGTGCGTCGAATGTGTAATTCTTTTCGACTCGCACCCACGGAAGCTGGCGGCGCTCGCGGGCCAGCTCGTCGCGCAGGCGGGTGAGCTGCTTTTCTTTGGCGAGGTGCGCCTTGCGCGCCTCGAGCCATTTCTCCGGCGATACGACGGGATTATTGTTCATGATGTTCTCCAATTTGAAATTCAGATTAGCGCCTGTTGGATGATTTGCCGCCTTTTCGGTTTTCCGCCAACTGACGAATGCGCTCGAGCCAGAAATCAAACCCCTTGGGCAATCCATCGCGAAGCTCGGCGGGGATCAAGCCGATGGCCTGATGCGTGAACTTGAGGCGCGTGCCGCTGCCTTCGGCTTCCAGACGGTATTGCGCGTGGTTGGTGGCGGCGAAGGACATCATCATGGGCCCGCTGATTTCCAGCAGTTTGGGCGGTTTGATGACCTGCACGTGGCCCCAGAGATGGCCGGTGTTGTTGCCCAGGTCGCGGAACCAGCGGCCGCCGGGCCAGGGCTCGAGCTTGAAGGGGAAGGGCTTGCCGTCGGGCATCTGGCTTTCGGGGCCGAGTTGTTCGAGGACGGACTCGAAAGCGATGTCGATGGGTGCCTCGATGAGAATTTCCTTTTGAATTTTCAGCGATGAGATCTCGCCGCCAGTCACGGATGCGGAAGGTGAAGTTGTGGTTCGGCTCATATGGATTCTCCTTTTTTTTGTGATTGTTCGCGGGCTTTGCGTTCGGCCCGTTCTTTAATGCGATCCAGTTGGTGGGTCCAGAAACGCTCGAACATTTTGGCCCAGTCGTGGATTGATTTGAGGCGCTGGCCGTTGACGCGATAGAGGCGCTGGCGGCCTTTTTGCCGCATGGCGACGAGGCCGACTTCCTTGAGCACGCTCAGGTGCTTGGAGATCATGGGCTGCGGCCAGCCGAGGGTGTGAACGAGGCCATTGACCGGCATTTCGCCGTGGGCGAGGGTTTCCAGCACGCGGCGGCGCTTGGGCTCGGCGACGGCGTTGAAGGGGTCGAGGGTGGTTGGGGCACGGGGCATGGTTTTGATCTTGTCGGGGAACTATATTCCGATATGGGAATATTTCAAGTGCGATTTTATTTTTTTTATGACCGCGGAACGGTCAGTCTTTTCGCATTTTTCCGCGGGCGTAGAGGATGTAGCCCAGGGCCGGGATGACGTAGGCGAGGGAGGCCAGGAAGGCGCTGATGGCGATGGATTGCAAATCGGCCGGGTTGCCGGCTGGCCAGCGAGCGCCGGGAGGCGGCAGTTGGGATTGTTGGTTTACGGCTGGCCAGCGGGCGC
>JBGPEF010000061.1:0-15475 GCA_041482675.1 Tepidisphaeraceae bacterium
AACGACGACATGAACGACTTGATCGCCGCCTCACGAGCCTGTTGACGGGTTACACGCGCTGCCATGGCTTCCTCCTTGAAGCAACTACCCCCACCAAACAGTTTACCTCACCTACGCCCGGCCTAAAGTGTCATGCACCCGTTGGCTCCCGACGGCCTCGTTACTTTCTGGCATTCCGACGAGGATGATACATTCTGGGCCGAGCCCAACTCCCGCGGCCATTTCGACCGCACGCTCCTCCTGAGTCCCGGCGTCTACACAATCACTCTTCTTTCCGCCTCCGTCGGCCCCTTCACTCTCCTTGCCCAGCCGACCGCTGACGCAGACCCCGCGCCTGATCAAACCGCCGACGCCTCAACCGACGACGCCAATTCAAGCTCAGACGACTTCACCGACGACTCGTCCTACAACAAACTCGCCTACTACGACGATTCCTACATCTTCACCGACGATTCCCAATCGGCCGATTCCACTTCCGATCCCGCCGACCAATTTCTGGATGATTCAACTGATCCCCTCGACGCTCCCCCCGACAATCTCTGGTAAATAAAAATCGCCCGCCACTCGGCGAGCGATTCATTGGAACATGACCCCAAGGGGATTCGAACCCCTGTTACCGCCGTGAAAGGGCGGTGTCCTGGGCCTCTAGACGATGGGGCCATTGCGAGTCCGCTGCATTCGCCCAGGAACGAGTGCGGAAAGATACCAGACTCTATAACCCCTGCAAACGTCCCGGCAAGCGGTAAGCACCGAGCGGAGGGACTAAACACGAAGGCACCAAGGCACTAAGGCACTAAGGCCAACTCGGCGCAGGGCGCAACCCGGCGGGCGAGACTCCTTCTTTGAATAAAAAAATCGTGCGTTCCCTTCGAGTGGCGCGGTCCGACGCGCGCGCCTTTGTGTCTTCGTGCCGTCGTGTTTAATCCGGGCCCGGCAACGCCGCCATTCTCGCCCGGCCGCCATTTTCAAATTACCTACTCAATTCTTCTTTTTATTGCTATAATGCCGCCGGGAGAAGACATGCCCGAATTCGCCGTACCCAAACTCCGCCATCCCCCGCCTCCTCCAGCCACCACGCTGGACCCCCAGGATTCCGGCCACTATGCCGAGCTGGACACCGTCACCAACTTCTCCTTCCTCCGCGGCGCTTCCCATCCGGATGAGTTGATCTACCGCGCCACCGAACTCGGTTATAAGGCCATCGCCATCACCGACCTCAACTCCCTGGCCGGAATTGTAAGGGCCTACGACGCGACCAGGCAGGTGATCGAACAAAAAGGCACTCCCCCCAAACTCATCATCGGCGCACGCCTCACATTCACCGATGCCCCCGACCTGCTCGTTCACGTCATCGACCGCCCGGCCTACGCCCGCCTCTGCCGACTCCTTACTCTCGGCAAGCGCCGCACCGAGAAGGGCCAGTGCTCCCTCACGCTCCAGGATTTTCTCGATCACAATGAAGGTCTCCTCGCCTCCATCTCCCCCACATCATCCGATATTCCCGAAAAAATCCTTCATCTTCTTCGCGATGCCCTCGGCAAAGACGATCGCCTCTCCCTTGCCACCAACTGTCTCCACGGCCCCGACGATTTCTCGCGCCTGGAACAACTCAATCAACTCTCCAAAAAATTCCACATCCCCCTGCTGGCCACCAACAATGTCCACTATCACATCGCCGGCCGCCGCCTCTTGCAGGACATCCTCACCTGCATCCGCCACATCTGCACCATCCAGGAGGCCGGCCACCGGCTCTTTTCCAACGCCGAACGCTATCTCAAATCTCCCGGCCAGATGCAGCGGCTCTTCTCCGATCATCCGCAGGCCATTTCCCGCGCCCTCGAGCTGGCCGGGCGCTGCACTTTTTCGCTGGAAGAACTTCGCTACGAATATCCCCACGAGCTCGTCCCGGCCGGCAAAACCGCCCTCGAACATCTCACCGATCTCACCTGGCGCGGGGCGGCCAAGCGATATCCCGCCGGCATCCCCGAAAAAGTCGTCAACCAGATCATCTATGAATTAAAACTCATCGCCGAGCTCAATTTCGAGCCCTATTTTCTCACCGTTCAGGATCTCGTCCGCTTCGCGCGGCAAAGGGGCATCCTCTGCCAGGGCCGCGGGAGCGCTGCCAATTCCGCCGTCTGCTATTGCATCGGCGTCACCAGCGTCGATCCGGCCAAAATCGACGTTCTCTTCGAGCGTTTCGTCTCCGCCGCCCGCGGCGAGCCGCCCGACATCGACGTCGATTTCGAGCACGAGCGCCGCGAGGAGGTGATTCAATATATTTACGAGAAATATGGCCGGGAACGTGCGGGAATGACCGCGGAAGTGATCACCTATCGCGGCCGATCCGCCGTGCGCGACGTCGGCAAGGCCCTTGGGCTCTCGCTTGATCTGGTCGATCAGATGGCCAAAAAACTCGACTGGTGGCACCTGGGCTCGCTGAGCGAAGGCATGCTCAACGAGTTGAATCTGAATCCGGCCGATCCCACGATCCGGCGGGTGATCGATCTGACGACCCAGCTTCTGGGTTTCCCGCGCCATCTCGGGCAGCACGTCGGCGGCATGGTCATGACTCGCACACCATTGTGCGAACTCGTCCCCATCGAAAACGCCTCCATGCCGGATCGAACGGTGATCGAATGGGATAAGGATGACATCGACACGCTGGGGATACTCAAGGTGGATGTTCTGGCGTTGGGGATGCTCACGTGCATCTCTCGCGCCTTCCGTCTCATCAATGAACGCAACGATGATGGATCATCTTGGGAATTGCACAACATTCCTTCGGAGGACCCAACTGTTTATGACATGATCTCGGATGCAGACACGATCGGAGTTTTCCAGATCGAAAGCCGCGCGCAGATGACGATGTTGCCGCGGCTGAGACCACGCTGCTTTTATGATTTAGTAATTGAAGTCGCCATCGTTCGCCCTGGTCCGATCCAGGGGAACATGGTGCATCCCTACCTTCGCCGCAGAAACGGCGAAGAACCTGTTTCTTATCCCAGTGATGCCCTGCGTGAAGTGCTGGAGAAAACTCTGGGTGTTCCCCTATTTCAAGAACAAGCGATGAAACTGACGATGGTGGGAGCGGGATTTTCGGCCGGGGATGCGGACCGGCTTCGCCGCTCCATGGCCACCTGGCGGAAGGGGGGTTTGATCGAAGAATTCCACGACAAAATCATCACCGGCATGATGAACAACGGCTACACCCGCGAATTTGCCGAGCAATCCTTCAACCAGATCCGCGGCTTTGGGCTCTATGGCTTTCCCGAATCTCACGCGGCCTCTTTTGCGCTGTTGGTTTATATTTCGAGCTGGTTAAAGCGCTATCATCCGGCCGCGTTCTGCGCGGCATTACTTAATAGCCAGCCCATGGGCTTCTACGCCCCCGCCCAGATCGTTCAGGATGCGCAACAGCATGGCGTGACGATTCTTCCCTGCGATATCAATGTCAGCGATTGGGACTGCCTGCTGGAAGAAAATGCAACCGCAGAGACGCAGAGACACAGAGGCGCAGAGAAACTCGATTCAACAATTCTCTCCCCTCCGCGTCTTTGCGCCTCTGCGTCTGTGCGATTCCGCGCTATGGATGCTTCTTCGAAAGAAACTTGGGGCAAAAACGGCCCATCGGTTCGATTAGGCTTCCGCCAGATCAAAGGCCTGCGCATCGCCCACGTCCAGCGCATCCTGCAAATCCGCAACGAACTCGGCCGCTTCGAATCGATCCAGCATTTCCACCAATCCACAAAACTTCCCCGCCACGCCATGCAGCGTCTGGCCGAAGCCGACGCGTTTTCTTCGCTGAACCTCACCCGCCGCCAGGCCCTCTGGCAGGTCCTCGGTCTGGACGATCTGAAAACCCCTCTCTTCGACACGCTCTCATCCGCCGATTCATCCGAAGATCCGCATCTCCCCGCCATGCCCCTCGGCCAGGAAGTGATGACCGACTACTCCACCACCGGTCTGTCGCTCAAGGATCATCCCGTCGCTCTCGTCCGCGAGCAGCTCAACGAAAAAAAAATCATCCCCGCCGCCGAGGTGATCAACATGCCCTACGGCCGCTGGGTTCGCGTGGCCGGCCTGGTGCTCATCCGCCAGCGTCCCGGCACGGCGTCGGGGATCGTTTTCGAAACCCTCGAAGATGAAACCGGCATCGTCAACCTCATCGTCCGGCCCAACATCTACGACAAATACCGCCTCGCCGCGCGGCATTCAGCGCTGTTGCAGGCCGAAGGGTACGTCGAGCGGCAGGGGCAGGTGGTGCATGTGATGGCGTGGAAACTACATGATCTGTCGCACCTGCTGGCCGGATATCGCTCCACTTCGCGGGATTTTCACTAATGAAGACGTGAAACGTGAAGACGCGAAACAAGTAAATGCGGCTACACGCCCTCACCAGAGCACTTTCCAAGGCAGGGCACTCTCCAAGATTTACCCGCTTCACGTTTCACGTTTTCACGTTTCACCGTTATTCTTTCGCCGTGGGAGCTTCCAGCCTGGCAATCGACCTCCGTTCCGTGGCCAAAGTTTACAAGGGCCGCATCCACGCTCTGTGCGGCATCGACATGAAGGTCAACCGCGGCGAAATCTTCGGCCTGCTCGGGCCCAACGGCGCTGGCAAATCCACCCTGGTCAAAATCATGACCACGATCGTCCGTCCCACGCACGCCGAGGGCACCATCCTCGATAATCCCATCGGCCACAAACCCACATTGCAACGCGTGGGTTATCTGCCGGAAAATCACCGCTTTCCGCGCTATCTGACCGGCCGCCAGACCATCGAATTCTTCGCGGCGCTTTCCAATGTCGATCGGCCGACTCGAAAGAAGCGGGCGGATGAGTTGCTGGATTTAGTCGGCATGAGAGAATCCGCCGACCGCGTCCTTTCCACCTATTCCAAAGGCATGACCCAGCGCATCGGCCTCGCCCAGGCGATGTCCGCCGACCCCGACCTCATTATCCTCGATGAACCCACCGACGGCGTCGATCCTGTCGGCCGCCGCGACATTCGCAATATCCTTACGCGCCTCCGTGAGCGGAACAAAACCGTCTTCATCAACTCTCACCTGCTCAGCGAGTTGGAAATGATCTGTGACCGGGTCGCCATTCTGGTCCAAGGCCAAATCGCCCGCCAGGGCTCCCTCAACGAGCTCACCGTCACCGACCAGTGCTACGAAATCGAAATCGCCGGCCACGACGATCCTCTCCAACTCCGCCAGCGCATCCTACAATCCCTCCCCAATTTCTTCCCCCATCAATCCATCCCCCCAACCGCTCCCCTCACCGGCAAACTCCCCACCAGCCACCCCATCACCCTCACCGCCCACATCCTCTCCATCCCCACCACCGATCCCAATCACATCCAGGAACTCCTCGATGCTCTACGCCGCTCCGGACTAATCATCCGCCGCGTGCAGCAGCTCCGTCCATCTCTCGAAGACCTCTTCATGGGCGCTGTCAACGCCCCGCAGGCGCCGCCAAACGTCAAAGGCTTCCCCATCCAATTCGGCTCACCCCCCATCGCCCTTCCCCCGATCTCATGATCACCCAAACCCTCGCCATTTTCGAAGACGCCTACCACGAGCTCAACTCCAGGAAAATTTTCTGGATCGTCCTCATCCTCTCCGCCGTCGTCATGCTCGCCTTCGCGGGCTTCAGCGCTACCGACGCCCGCCTCACCTACTTCGGCGTCAAAATCCCCAGCTTCGGCTTCCCACCACGCCTCTTCTACAAATCCCTCTTCACCGGATTCATCGTCGGCGTCTGGCTTACCTGGGCCGCAACCGGCCTGGCACTCTTCTCCACCGCCAGCATCTTCCCCGACCTGGTTTCCGGCGGGAGCATCGATCTCTACCTCTCCAAACCCATCAGCCGCCTTCGCCTCTTCATCACCAAATATTTCACCGGCCTCCTCTTCGTCACCCTCCAAGTCACCATCATCTGCGGCCTCGGTTTCATCATCCTCGGCGTGCGCGGCGGCGGCTGGTATCCCTCCATCTTCTGGGGAATTCCCATCGTCCTGGTCTTCTTCAGCTATCTCTTTTCTGTCTGCGTGCTCCTTGGCATCCTCACCCGCTCGCCCCTTCCCGCCCTCGCGCTGACCATCCTCTTCTGGCTCGTCTGCTTCAGCATTAGCCTCACCGAGGTGATGCTTCTCGACTGGAAAACCGGCGCCCAGCTCGACCTTGACCGCATCGATCTCCAGATCGACACCTACAACAAGCGCATCGCCATGATGCAACCGCGCAGTCCCACGACAAAGTCAACGACAAACCCAACGACCGAACCCATCCTCCTCACCGATTTCAAAGCCGCCCGCGACCGCCTCGAGCGCGAGCGCCCCGACGCCCAGGGCTCCGTCGAAAATTCCAAAAAGTGGCACAAGATGTTCTATTCCGTCCAAACCATTCTCCCCAAAACCGGCGAAACCACCGGCCTCCTCGACCGCTTCCTCTTCACTCGCGCCGAAGACGAAGCCTACATCACGAGCCACGAAGGCAACCGCGGCAAAAAATCCTCCTCCACGGAGGAAATCGACGTCCCCAAAAAACGCAAAGACGTCGAACTCAATAAGGAACTCCGCGACCGCTCCGTCTCCTGGATCGTCGGCACTTCCCTCCTCTTCGAAGCCGCCGTCCTGTCGCTGGCCGCCTGGATCTTCCAACGCCGGGATTTCTAATCCGCCGTACCACGGGCCTGTTGCCGGTGGGCCGGGCACTTTTGCCCGACATCCTGCCGTGGCACGGGCGCCTCGCCGGTGATTCTCTTGTCTGTAGCCTCGCTTGCCGATACTATTTATATATGCTTCGCTCCCGCCCCATGACGGTGGTCGTACGATAGGGTCCCCGGCCTGATCCACAGGCCAGGCGGGACCCCCCATCTTGTCTTCTCACTCAATAAAAAGTAAACCGGCATCCCATGAAGGCATTCTCCAGCACTTACTCGTTTCACGTTTCACGTTTTACGTTTCAGTGAGCCAACCATGACCGACCTCCCCAAAACCTACGACCCCAGCTCCATCGAGCCGGCCATCTACAAACTCTGGCTCGACGCCAATGCATTCCGCGCCAACCCGGCCGATCCCGGCCAGCCCTACTGCATCGTCATCCCGCCTCCCAACGTCACCGGCGCGCTCCACCTCGGCCACGCCATCAACGACACTCTTCAAGACATCCTCACCCGCGTCGCCCGCATGCGGGGAATGAATACGCTCTGGGTCCCCGGCATCGACCACGCCGGCATCGCCACTCAGGCCGTGGTTGAGAAACAACTCAAGGAAAAAGAAAACAAAACCCGCCACGATCTCGGCCGCGAAGCGCTCGTCGCCCGCATCTGGCAATGGAAGGAGCAATACGGCGACCGAATTATCGAGCAACTCAAGCGCCTCGGCTCCAGCGCCGACTGGTCCCGCACCCGGTTCACGCTGGACGAGGGACTCGCACGCGCGGTCCGCCAGACGTTCTTCAAACTGTTCAAGGATGGCCTGATTTACAAGGGCAAACGGCTGGTCAACTGGGACATCCACCTCCAGACCTCGATTAGCGACGATGAGATTTATCACGAGACCGTGAAGACGAGCCTCTGGCACATTAAATATCCCATCGTCGATGATGCTCCATCTGCTCGTGGCACGGGCATCTTGCCCGTGTCTTCATCCGCTCACGGGCAAGATGCCCGTGCCACACACATGGTCATCGCGACAACTCGGCCGGAGACGATGTTGGGAGACACCGCGGTTGCAGTTCATCCCGACGATCCCCGCTGGAACTGGGCCATCGGAAAATCTGTCCTCCTCCCTCTCCTCAACAAAAAAATCCCCATCGTCGCGGATCCAATTCTGGTCAACATGGAATTCGGCTCCGGCTGCGTCAAAGTCACCCCCGCCCACGACCCCAACGACTACGCCGTCTGGCAGCGCCAAAACGGAAACATCGACATCATCAACATCCTCACCCCCGACGGCCGAATCAACGAGAACGGCGGCCCCTACGCTGGCCTCAAACGTGATGCGGCCCGAAAAAAAGTTGTCGAGGATCTGACGGCTCAGGGTCTGTTGGAAAAAGAAGAACCCTACGAAACCCAGATCGGCCACTCCGACCGTTCCAAAACCGCCGTCGAGCCGTATCTCTCCGAGCAGTGGTTTGTCCACATGGCCCCCCTGGCCGAACCGGCGCTCAAAGTCGTCCGCGAAAACAAAATCAAATTCTTCCCCGAGCGCCACGCGCAACAATATCTCTCCTGGCTCGGTGAAAAGCGCGACTGGCCCATTTCCCGCCAGCTCTGGTGGGGGCATCGCATTCCCATCTGGACCAAGGAAATTGATGCGAGCACTGCGGCCCCCATCGACTCCCTCCAATCCCAAACCATCCGCGACACCCAGATCATCATGCGCACCGTCATCGCCGAAGATCGCGGGGCAAACTACGTCTGCATTCCGCCCGGCCATCCCGACATCGAAAAAGAATTCGAGGCGCAAGGCTTCATTCAGGACCCCGACGTCCTCGACACCTGGTTCTCAAGCGCCCTCTGGCCCCACTCGACACTCGGCTGGCCCGACGAAACGCCGGACTTGAAAAAATGGTATCCCACAAGCGTCCTCGTTACCGGCCGCGACATCATCACCCTCTGGGTCGCCCGCATGGTCATGGCCGGCCTGTACAACATGGGCGACATCCCCTTCCATCACGTCGCCATCAATCCCATCATCCTCGACGGCAAAGGGGAGCGGATGAGCAAGTCCAAAGGCAACGGCGTCGACCCTGTCGACATCATCGACTCCTACGGCGGTGACGCCCTGCGTTTCACCCTGACGCAAATGGCCACGGAGACCCAGGATGTCCGTCTGCCGGTGAAAAAACTCGCCGATGGCCGCAACACCAGCGATAAATTCGACGCAGGAAGAAACTTCGCCAACAAACTCTGGAACGCCTCGCGGTTTGCGCTCGCGAATCTCGCGGAAATCGCGCCCCAGCCGATCGACGAGAAAAGTTGGTCAATAACTGATCGTTGGATCCTCTCCCGCCTGATGCGCACCATCCAGGACGCCGACGC
The DNA here is from genome assembly GCA_041482675.1 of Tepidisphaeraceae bacterium. Classification (GTDB taxonomy): domain Bacteria; phylum Planctomycetota; class Phycisphaerae; order Tepidisphaerales; family Tepidisphaeraceae; genus JBGPEF01. Next base: position 9,055 of record JBGPEF010000061.1, read on the forward strand.
CGCGCTCTCCGCCTATCGCTTCGACCTCTACGCCAAGGCCTGCTACGACTTTTTCTGGCGCGACCTCTGCGACTGGTACATCGAAGCAATCAAACCTGAATTAAAATCCGGCCCCCGCCAAGCTCAAGTCGCCCACATCCTCGCCGCCACCCTCGATCACTCTCTGCGCCTCCTCCACCCCATCATCCCCTTCATCACTGAAGCCATCTGGGCCAAGCTCTGCGAGGTCCGTCCCGAGCGGGGTATTCCCGGCCGTATCATGGCCTGCGCCAGCCCTCTCCTCATTCACGCCGCCTGGCCCCACTTCAACGACGACCTCACCAGCGAAGGCGCGGAACACGTCTTCACGCAACTGCAAAACCTCATCATCGCCATCCGCAACATCCGCAACGAATACAAAGTCGACCAGAAAACCCCCATCTCCCTTTCCATCTCCGCCCCCGGCGACTCCGCGCGTCAGATTCTCGCCAACCAGCCCCTCATCGAAAATCTGGCCACCTGCAAAATCGTCGAAGTCAAAGCCGATCTGGTCCCCATTCCAAACTCCGCCCGCGGCAGCGCGTCCAACTGCGACATCTACGCCCACAACCTTGCCAATGCGGAAACCCAGGACCAGCGCCTGTCAAAGCGCCGCGAGGAGTTGAACAAACAAATCTCCGCACTAAGAGGCCGACTTTCCAACGAATCCTACACGGCCAAAGCTCCTGCCCATTTGGTCAAACAAACCCAGGACCAACTCGCCGAAGCCGAAGCCGAACTAGCTCGGCTCTCTTGATCGTGGCACGGGCGTCTCGCCCGTGGTTTTTGAAATAGCTGTCCCACACTCCGGACAGTTCTCGCCGCTTCCTCGCAAGTCATATCCACACCGCACACACCTCCCGCGCTTTTTCCTGCGATTCCCTCTCAACCACACATAGCCCCACTTCGCTGGCAACACGGCAGTTATGACTGCCACAAACCAACTCGGCGCCCAAACCGACACCAACGATTCAGTATGCGAGACAGAATAAGTCCCGTACGGTCCCTGAACTCCTTCTGAGTCCATGCTGTTGATCCGCCGATAAACCGCCGCTTCTCCGGGCCAGTCACGCATCATCCCGAATCCCGCGTACTTTTTTCTCCACCCATTTTCCATCGGCCGCATCAGAGGATGAATCGGCTGCTCCCCTTGCTCAAGATTCCACATTCTCGGCCGCCACTCCCGATACTCAAACCGCCGCTCCTTCGATGTCCCCACCTCCACACTCCCCCGCGCCGAGCGGATGTAAATCGTCCGCACCGGCACCGGCGCCCATCCCTCGAGCCTCATCTTCCATCGCACCTCATCCATCCACTGGTAGCTCCTCACCCAGAGCACGCACACGCCCACAAACATCACCAGGGACAGTCCCACGAGGAAATTCACCACCCATCGTTTCATACCATTAAGCTATGTCGAGCTACGCCCGCACTTCCTTCACTTTCTCTCGCTCAGGATTCAGCCCCTCGCACTCTCTCCCCATCCCGCCGGTTTCCCATACTAAAAACCACTCCACATTCCGGACACTTATCCAAACTCCCCCGCAAGTCATACCCACACCTCTCGCAGAGTCCCCGCTGCCTTCTCCGTCGTGTCCGCACCCACAGATAAAATCGCCTGACGGGCAGGATCGCAAAGACCAACATCAAAAACCAATACGGCACCCAGAGTGCGCTCGATGACTCTGTCCACCCAACCGGCTTCATCACAAAAAGCCGGCCAAGTTCCGGCAACGCCGGCAAAGCCAGCCCAGCGGGCGCACTAGGCTGCCAGTCGTGCATCGCCCCAAAACCCGCAAATTCCCTTTCCCATCCGGCGTTCAGGGGTGTCCCTCTCGGATGCCACGGATACTTCCCGGTGCTGTAGGCGAATCCGGCAGGTATGCCAGTTCCCGCAGCGACATAGATGCGCTCCCTAGCCAAAGCGATCTCTAAACATCCCCACCCCGAGTAAAACGTGATACTTCGCACCTGCACCGGCTCGCCCGCGGCAACCGACATCCTCCACTTCAATGCATCCCAAATCTGATAACTCCCGACCCCACCCTTCATGCTGGCCACGCACAACACCAGCGACATTCCCGCAAGCACATTCATCAACCGTCGCATCACTTCCTCATTGTACCTCCCTGTTCTTCTATCCTCGTACTCGCCGGAAAGGCTTTTTGAGCGGCTTGCTCTTCGTGACCTTCGTCCCCTTCGTGCATTTGTGTTTAATCCCCCCGTCTTTCTGCTAAAATCAACGCGGCGGCGTCAGTTCCGGTAAAACAAGCGGAGCAGCAATTCACGGCGTCTTTCGAAACCAGCGGAGCCATCATGAATAAACTAATCGCACTCCTCCTCCTCACTCTCTCGACGACCGTCTTCGCCGAAGTCGCATTAACTCCCCCTCAACAGGAAGCCGCCACCAAACTTACCGCCAAAGGCGGCCTGGTCATGCCCCTCGCGGCCGACGCCGACTCCCTGGTCGTCTCCCTCAACATGGCCGGCAAGCAGGCCACCGACGATGACCTGGCGCAATTAAAAAATCTCCCCAAGATCTCCCAGCTCAATCTCGCCAACACCGCCGTCACCGACGCCGGGCTCGCGAATATTGCCAACCTCACCAACCTCACTCACCTCCACCTGGAAAAAACCGCCATCACCGACTCCGGCCTGGCCAACCTCAAAAACCTCTCCAATCTCGTCTACCTCAACCTCTACTCCACCAATATCACCGACGCCGGCCTGGCCAATCTCTCCGGCCTGAAAAATCTCCAGCGCCTCTATCTCTGGCAAACCAAAGTCACCGCCGCCGGCGCTGATAGCCTCAAGCAATCCCTCCCCAATCTCGTCATCAATCGTGGCGAAGAGCTGGCCATCATCATCCCCAAACCCCCCGAGCCGGCCCCCGCGGCCGCCGCCTCCGCCAAGCCGATCAACACCGTCTGCCCCGTCAGCGGCAAGCCTGTCGTCCTTCCCAATACTCTCGCCTTCGAAGGCAAGACCATCGGCTTCTGCTGCGACATGTGCCCCAAGGAATTCCAGAAGGACCCCAAGAAATTCGCCGCCAACATCAAGGCCGACGCCGCCCCGGCCGCGGATAAAAAACCCGACGACAAAAAACCCGATGCCACCAAGGCCGCCGATAAAAAACCCGACGTAAAACCCGCTGATGCCGCCGCCAAACCCGCTGACAAAAAGCCCGAAGACAAAAAGCCCGACGCCCCCAAGCCCGACGCCGCCAAGGCCGAAAAGCCCGTCGCCGCCGCCCCAAGCGCCATCAACACCAAATGCCCCGTCTCCGGCGAGGATGTTGACATCAAAGTTCTCTCCCTCTTCGAAACCAAACAGGTCGGCTTCTGCTGCGAAGACTGCCAGAAAAAATTCCTCAAGGACCCGGCCAAATTCAAAGATAAAATCGTCGCCGACGCCAAAAAATAGTCCCCAATGTGCGAAAATCCGCGTTTATCTCCCTAATCTGCCGCCCGTCCCCCTGCCTGCCGAATTCTGACCATGAATTCCGGCTTCGCCCCACCCCCCCCAAAATAATTCCTTTTCCCATAGACAAGCCTTTTCCATTCCCCTAAACTTCTGCGAGGTAAGTTAGACGACTCGGTCTCAGCTTCGGGGTTTAGTATCTCCATCTGCTGCCTGTTTTCGCCCTCCTACCTTCCTGGGCCGGATTTTGGCCCCTTTTCAGCACTGACCGGAAAAGTAAACCCACAGGTCAGGTGCCCAATTTCACTCGTTAAAGGAGAATTTCTATGGGCAGCAAGTTGTATGTCGGGAATCTGAGCTATGAAGTGACCGGCTCCGATCTCCAGTCGTTGTTTCAGTCACATGGCACCGTCGAGTCCGCCGAAGTTATCGCCGACCGCGATACCGGCCGCTCCAAGGGCTTTGGATTCGTCCAAATGGCCTCTGAAGCCGAGGCTCAGGCGGCCATTGCCGCTCTGCACGGCCAGGATCATCAGGGCCGCGCCCTGACCGTCAATGTCGCCAAACCCCGCGAAGATCGTCCCCGCTCCGGCGGCGGCGGTGGTGGTGGTGGCTACGGCGGCGGCGGCGGCGGAAGCCGTGGCGGTAGTGGCGGCGGCCGAGGTGGCTACGGAGGTGGCGGCGGCGGCGGAGGTGGTGGCCGCGGCAGTCGCTACTAAGCGCTAAATCGCTTTAAAATCGAGAGAGGCGGCACCAAAAATGCCGCCTCTCTTATTTGTCCTTCTGAATTCCGGCGTCCGAATCGACGATTCCCTCCCGACCGTCTGCCTCGATTAATGCCACCCTCACCCCTTGCCGCATCGTTGGTTTGGGATACCATACCGCGTGATTCGGGGAAACCCGGCACGGAGGTCCATGCAGCGTAAAGCCAACATTGCCGAAAAACCCTACCGCCGCCCCCCGAGCGCCGTCATTGTGGATGTCGCTTCCCCTGCCCATCCCCAGACTCATACACCCGTCCCAGCCCAGATGCCCGAGCCCAAATCTCCCCATCCCCAGATCCCCAGTTCCCCAATCCTCGATCCCCTCGATCCCCTGGCGAAGACCCAGAATGCACCTCCCCCCTTCCCCAACCGCGCCGTCCTCGACGAAGTCCTCTACGACTATCTCCGCCGCGCTGACAAGATGGGCTGGTCCCCCTACGACCTGGTCGATCAGGAAAGCATCCAGACCATCTCCCGCCCCGACCGCATCAGCGAGACCCAGCTCTCGGCCGTCAAAACCGTCCTCTACGTCGAGGACCATCTCCCCGGCTATCTCTCCGAATACCTCAAGAACATGACCGACCCGGAGGTTCCCGACGATCAGTACATCATCAACCGCAGCACCCTCCACTTCACCTTCCGCTGGGCCGGCGAGGAAGACCGCCATGCCCACGTCCTGGAGATGTATCTCAAGAAAACCGGCCTCGTCCCCTCAGCCGAGCTGGATATGGACATGCTCAAGGAGCGCAAAACCGCCTACATGTTCCCCTACCCCGGCCAGGTCATGAAGGGCTTCGTCTATCTCGCCCTCCAGGAAAAGGCCACCCACCTCTACTATCGCGCCCTCGCCAAAGACCTCGACGAGCCGCTGCTCAAATCGATCCTCACGAAGATGGGCGCTGACGAAGCCAGCCACGGCGCATTCTTCTACGAGCTCCTCATCAAATGCCACAAGGGCGACCTCGACGCCCTCTCCCGCACCGTTTCGGCCGTCTCGCACGACTTCAAAATGCCCGTCCAATCCAACCTGACCAACTATCGCCGCCAGCTCCTCAACCTGATGCGCTCCGCCCCCAGCTACAAACACACCGACGTCTTCACCGACATGATCAACGCCATCGAAAAAGCGGCGCAGAAGTATTCGCGCGAGTCGCTCAATCTCATCACGCCGGATCTGGGACCGTTCGACAAATAGACTCAGTATGCAACGATCCTTTTTTCCCTCGCCCGGTGCTCCGGGAGAGAGTTGGGGTGAGGGTTCTTCTCTGGAAGTTGGACGTTGAAAGTTGTACGTTGGACGTTGTCGTTTCCGTCCGTCCTCGTTCAACCGTGCTGCGAATCATGCCCCTCAAGCTCTATGAACAGGTGAAGCTGCTCCGCGATCTGCCCGCGGACAACCTGCGCGCTGGCGACGTTGCAACCCTGGTCGATATCGTCCCTGGCCCCCCGGGCAAACCCCAGGGCGCGGTCCTCGAAGTATTCAACGCGCTCGGCCAGACGATCTGCGTCACCAGTGTTAGCATCGACGACGTCCAGCCCCTGACCGCCAACGAAATCTTCTCCGCCCGGCCATTGGCGCGGGCCGGTTGAATTACCGCCTCCAACTCCTCCCCCGATCTCGGACCGATCGACAAATAGTATCTCCCCCGATATACCCCCAGCGCATGCGGATCCCGCCCGATGCGATTATCTCTCCCGAAAAGGTCCGCGATTATCTTCTGGTCGAGCAGCCACGAGACGATAAAAGCAAATTTCTGACCAGCGCGGGCTTTAAACGCAGCAACTGGCGTGAACTCGAAGCGGCCATTCGCGACCTCGCAGCCTCCGTCGATGCCAAGCCTGGTTCCCCCACTCCCCACGGTAAAAAGTGGGTAATCGATGGTATAATCACCGGCCCAATCGGTCGGCCGCGCACTGTGCGGTTGATCTGGCTTGAAGAGCCCAACGGTATCGTCCGATTTGTGACGTTGGTGCCTAAGATCAGAGGTTGATGATGAAGCCCGAGCTCTACACCACCGTGAGAATCACACGCGACGACCCCACCCAGCGCATTCACGCCGGCGACGAGGGCGCATTGCTCGATTGGCTCGACGCCCCGCCCAATGGCGTAGAAGGGGCCATCGTCGAACTCCACGGCCGGCCCAAAGACCCCGTGGTCACTGTCCCCGCGTCGTGGATCGAAGCTGCCAAAACCCCCAAAGCCGCCGCTAAAGATCCAC
>JBGPEF010000062.1:0-15160 GCA_041482675.1 Tepidisphaeraceae bacterium
AAGCGAACCCGTTCCTCGGCCTCCAGCCGAACGATGTACTTTTTCATGCCGATCCTCCATGATCGCGGGCAAAGTGCCCAAGATCAGCATCGGCAAGATGACCTGTTTACCCGTAGAATTGGTGGTGTCAGACCACTAGTGCTTCTGGCCCGCATCCTTTGGAGGGGGGCTCTGGCGGACCAACAATATTCACGGTGGTTGCGGATTCGGTGCGGGAGAGTTTTTTGGAGGGGGAGTAGTTGCCACGGTAAGAGTATGATCAATAGTCTTCCAAAGGAGCCGCACATGAGTGAAACCACAGCCACCCCCCACACTCCCGCCACCTCCGGCCGGCCCCAGTCTGGCCAAAGCGCGCAGGGGCCGCAGATTCAGCGGCAGTTTGTCAATTTCGCGTTTTTCAAGCTTGATCCGGAGTTTCGGCGGCTGGGGCCGGAGGAGAAGCAGCGGGCGCGGGAGGAATTTCTCAATTTGTTCGCGCAGCCGCGGGCGGGGATGATTTGTTTGAGTTACAGCACGGCCGGATTGCGGCCGGATTGTGATTTTCTGCTGTGGCGGATCAGCCTGAGCGCGGATGACTTTCAGGCGCAGACGGGGGCGATCAACAAGACGCGGCTAGGGGGTTATCTCAGCACGGCGTTTTCGCTGGTGTCGATGACCAAGCGCAGCATGTACATCGACAAGGTCGATCCGTTCCACACGGCCGAGAGCCGCACGCACATCGTTCCGGGCAAGCGGAAATATCTGTTCGTGTATCCGTTCGTGAAGACGCGGGAGTGGTATCTGCTTCCGCTGGAGCGGCGGCAGGAACTGATGGATGGCCACATCAAAATCGGCAACGAATTTCCCAGCGTGAAGCTCAACACCACCTACAGCTTCGGGCTGGATGACCAGGATTTTGTGGTGGCGTTTGAGACCGAAGAGCCGAAGGATTTTCTGGACCTGGTGATGAAGCTGCGGGAAACCGAATCGAGCAAATACACGCAGCGGGACACGCCGATCTTCACGTGCATTCAATTGCCGATGGAGAAGATATTGGATCAACTGTTCTGAGTGCTGAGTGCTGAGGGGTTTGGTCCCATAACACGCCGCTGGGGGGATGGGTGAACTGTACCCAAATAAACGCCGATGCACTCTGTATGGAAGCGACTTCCTCGACCTTCGCCTGCGCCAAGTGCGGCAAGTCCCATGGTTGGACCCCGGAAATCGTCGGCAAAACGGCCAAATGCTCCTGTGGCGCTGTCCTGAAAATTCCCTCCGCCCCTCCCGGCACCGAAGCCGCCAAAAGAGAAATCGCCTACAAAGAACCCAACCCCGGCTTTCTTGTTCCGCCGGCGCCTCTTGCGGGCGCTGCGCCTGGAGAACCACTGCCTACCGCCGAGGAGGCCATTATCAGCCTCTACAAACCGGTCTCCGGCTCACAGCCGCGGGTGCGCGCCCCCATGGAATTGGCCGATGAGGAGCTGGATCCGAAAGTCGAAGCCGAGCTGAATGATTTGGCCAAATATGGCGACAAAGAGGGCGAGCAGAAGAAGCCCAATACGTATCTTGATCTTCACCTGCCGCTGATTCTGCTGGGGATCGGCCTGATGCTGATTTTCGGGCAGGCATCGCTGATGGCCGGCCACGAACACGGCGGATTGCCGGGGGCTCTCTTTCGCGTCAGCGTCAGCCTGGTGGTCAACATTGTCATGATGATCTTCGCGCTGATGGCGGCGGCCAAATTTACGGGGATTTACTTTGGCAATGTGGGGACGGCGATTTTGAAAATCGCCGCGCTCTATGTAGCGCCAACGACTCTGGGCAGCGTGCTTGCGGCGGTGCTGGGGGGGGAGATGCCGGTGGTGATTCTGGGGTGGGGTGTGAGCGTGGTGCTCTACTGGGCGCTGCTGGCTTATCTCTTCCGGCTGGATGGCACGCAGACCATGGCATGCGTCTTCTGCATTGGAATGCTTCGCCTGCTCAACCAGATGTTCATCGTGGCCTCGCTGCTTTCCTGACGATTCCCGCAACAAACTTTGCCTTGATCGCTCACGGCGAGCGAGATAGGGTACGCGATGATGAGCATCGCGGCCCTGATCGACCAGCAACTTTCCCGCGTGGTTGAACTGCGCCATCGCCTGCATCAGATACCTGAGATCTGCTATGAAGAGTTTGCGACCTGCGCGGCCATCCGGGCCGAACTGGACCGGTTGGGCATTCGCCATGTCGGTGGCGTGGCGGGCGCGCCCACGGCGACGATCGCGTGGCTGGGCGAACCCTCGCGCGGCTGCATCGCATTACGTGCTGATATTGATGGGCTGCCGATTTGCGAGGCGACCGGCCTGGCCTGGGCGAGCCAGCATCCGGGGCGAATGCACGCGTGCGGGCACGATGGGCATTCGGCCAATTTGCTGGGGGTTGCGGCCATGCTCAAGTCGATGGAATCGAAGCTGCCGGTGTGCGTGAAACTGATCTGGCAACCGGCGGAAGAAGGAGGCGCAGGCGCGGATCGACTGGTCGCGGCGGGGGTGCTGGATGGGCGGATCGGGCCGAAAGTTGAGGCGATTTTCGGGCTGCACGGCTGGCCGGGGTTGAAGGTGGGGTTGGTTGCGACAAAACCCGGGGCGCTGCTGGCGGCCACGGATTCGTTTACGGTGCAATTCAAAGGCAAGGGGTGCCATGGGGCGTATCCGCACCTGGGACATGATCCGATCGTGGCCATGGCCGAGGCGATTGTGAATCTTCAGCAGGTGGTGAGCCGGGATATCGATCCGACCGATCCGGCCGTGGTGACCGTGGGCATCGTCAATGGGGGCACGGCGATCAATGTGATTCCGGATGTGGTGGAATTTTCGGGAACGGCGCGGAGCCTGCACACGGGGATGCGGAGAAAGCTGCGGGAGGTGATGGAGCGGAGATGTGGCGGAATCGCGGCGGCGCATGGGTGTCAGATGCGGTTTACGTGGGAGGATGGATATCCGCCGACGACCAATGACGCGGCGATGGCGGAATACGTGACCCGAATTGCTCGCAAGACTCTGGGTGAGGAGAAGTTTATTCCGGTGGCGCGGCCGTCGATGGGCGGGGAGGATTTTTCGTATTACCTGGAGAAGATTCCGGGGTGTTTCTTTTTTGTGGGCGTGGAGCCGCAGGGGCGGGAGGGGTATCCGTCGCTGCACAGCGACAAGTATGATTTCACGGATGAGGCGCTGGGGGTGGGGATGAGGATGTTTGGGGAGATTGTGATGAATTGGGGGGGTCGCTTATTAGCGATGCCCGTAGTGCCGCCAGGAGGCCCAACTGCTCGATCCATTTGGCGCCGAAAATGTCCGGACCGTGTTCCCGTATTTGTCGAGCACCGCCCAGCCACTGCTGGTCGAAAAAAGCATGTTGCCGTCTTCCGTCCACTGTCCGAAGTAGCCGCTGAAGTTGAGATAGCTCGGCTGCATTGACGATGGATCGGCCACGCGCTTGATGGCCGTCTTGTGATTGTTGCCGTCGCTAACGGTCCAGGCGATCCATTCGCCCAGCCAATCGACATCAATCGGATAGTCCTCGCCATCGGCCTGCATTGGTCCCGGCGGCGGCAGGCAGACCGTTTTGCCATCGGAAAAGTCGCTGCGGATAAACTTCACGATGACCTGATAGGTTGCCCCCGGCCCCGCCCCGACCACTTCATTTGCCACGATCCAGCGCCCACTCAGGCCCGGAGGCACCAGATAGAATGGTCCGTAGGGTCGAGGGCCGTTCCGCTGGATCGTGTTGACGATGCCTCCAGTTTCGGCGTTGCGAATGTAGAAAGTAGCGTTACCCGTTGCCTCGATGAAATGGTCACTGTCCCACCAACCCTCGAAGTAGTTGCGCGGGTTGGGGTTGGTCTGGAGATGCTGGCTGATGATGCCGCTCATCGGGTCCAAGATGCACATGTATTGCGGCAAGGCCGGATTGCCCAGCGGCCAATTGCTCACCTCAAACCCGATCACCCGGCCGGAAGGGGACCAGGTTGGATTGCCGGGGCGACGTGCGTGAAACCAGCCATACGATGGCGTCACGTTGGTATCGAAATTCCCTTTTGGATCGCAGACGTGGAGAGAGTTGTCCTTGTAGCAGCGATAGACAATTGGCGAAGCCAGCACCACCGCCTTCCGCCGCACTTTCAGCAGCACGGGCAGCAGAATCGAGATCAGGATTGCGATGATCGCGATCACCACCAGCAGCTCGACGAGCGTGAAGGCCGTTGAACGAGGTTTCGATATAGTTTGCATGATCGCACCTCTGCATCATGGATATGAATTTCAACAAAGCCCGCGGCGATGATGTGCTTCCAAGGCGACGGACTGGCTGCATATATTAACAGCCGCCGATGGAATGTCCACGGGAAATGGCCTCTGCTAATGCCCAGGCAAATGCTCAATCAACCGCTCCAACTGCTCTTCGGTGTTAGAAATGCGGCGAGCAGCGGAGGCGGGATTCGTGGAGGGCGATTTCGGTTTTGTGGGTGTGGCGGAGCGTGCGGACAATTTCGGCGTGATCGTGGGTTGGGGAGGTGAAGCTGACAATGCCGCTCCAGTCGTCGGGGCCGCGGGGGGAGATGATGTTGTAACCTTTGGATTCCAGGCCGGAGATGAGATGGTTGGTCAGAGTTCGCAGGCACTGAGAAATTGGGCCGATGCCGACTGAGAGGAGCAGATCGATGGCGGATTTGAGCGAGACGAGGGTGGCCACGGTGTAGGTTCCACATTCAAAGCGACGGGCGTCGGGTTTTAGGGTGAAATCGTAGGAGCCATAGTCCTCCTGGTTGATCACGTTCATCCAGCCGACGATCAGGGGGCGGGTGGTTGTCAGCAATTCGCGGCGGCAATAGAAGATGCCTGCGCCTTCGGGGCCGAGGAGCCATTTGTGGCCGTCGGCGGAGAGGTAGTCGATGTTCATGGCCTGCACATCGACGGGGAGGACGCCGAGGCTCTGGATGGCGTCGACGCAAAAGAGTTTTCCCTGCTCGCGGCAAATTTTTCCGATGGCGGCGATGTCGTGGCGCTGGCCGGAGGCGAATTCGACGTGAGACAAGGCCACCAGGCGGGTGCGAGGGTGGTGAATTTCGCGAAGGAGGTGATCGAGTGGGACGGCGCGGCGGCCGGCGATGGTTTGCTCGGGGACCATGATGAGCTCGACGCCGAATCGGGAGGCGATATCCATCCAGGGATAAATATTGGCGGGGTATTCGATGGCGGTGGTGATGATTCGGTCGCCCGGCCGCCAGTCGATTCCACAAGCGACGGTGGCGATTCCTTCGCTGGTGTTTTTGACGAAGGCGATTTCGTCGCCGTGGGCGTTGAGCAATTTCGCGGCGGAAATTCGGAGTTTTTCGATGTCGCGATACCAGCCGGTGTCGATATAGGCGACGGATTCGGCCTGCTGGGCATATTTTCGCAGGGCATCGGCGGCGGCGCGGGGGAGGGGGCAGACGCCGGCGTGGTTGAAGAAATCCCACTCGCGGAGGATGGGAAAGGCGTCAGGATTGCCGATGAGACTGCTGATCATGCTTCAACTGGCGTATAATACGCAGCGGTGGAAACTTTGCGTGGCGGGGCGCATCGTTAGATGAAATGCCGTCCGCTGAAGCGGACCCTACAGGTGCGGCGGCGCGTCGGTGGATAAGAGGTTCGCACAGCGAACCCTACGGAGCGGCTTTAATATGCGCGTGACAAAATTATCAGGATGGATGATCGCCGCGATCCTCGCGGTCGGTCCCGCGGCTTTGGCTCAGGAGCTGATCGATGAGTCGGTGCCGCAGGAGTGGATCGAGGATTACATACCGGAGAAGCTGCCGGAGCTGAAATATCCGGAATATTTCAACGACCTGGACAAGGCCCGCGAGCAGGTTTATCGGGGGCGATTCAAGACGGCGCTGATCACGCTTCAGAAAGTTCAGAAGGGGGATGGGGCGCAGATTGCACTGGTGAAAGCATCGGCGATGAGCGCGCTGGGGAGGCGCGATGAGGCGATTGCGGTGCTTTCGGATGCGGCGGTGGTGGAGAATCCGACGGCGCAAGTGCTGCGGGGGCGCATCCTTGGCGAGCTGGGGAAATGGGATGAGGGAATTGCGCTGCTGAAGAAGCATATCGATAAGAATCCCGATTCGGTGCAGGGTCGCTATGTTCTTGGAGAGCTTTGCGAGCAGGCCGGGGACCTGGAAACGGCGCGGGTCCAGTACGAGTGGATCTACAAGAATTACTGGGACCAGTGGCAGGGGCAGGGGGCCAAGCATTTTGAAGATGCGGATTTGGTGACGACGCTCGGGCGGGCTTTCGATCGTCACGCGACGCTGAACAATCTTTATGCGGGGAATGCAGCGCAGCACAATTTGATTTTCAAGATTTTCGTGCAGGCTTACGACATCATCGACCGCGAATATTGGCCGGCGCATCTGGCGGCGGCCGAGTTTTACGTGGCGCGGGAGAACTCGAAGGATGCACAGAAGGAATTGAAGCTGGCGCTGGAGGGAAATCCGGGTGATGCCAGATGTTTCGAGCTGCTGGGGCTGATAGCGCTGGATGAATTTAATTTTGATGGGGCGGACAAGGCGATTGCCATGATTCGCAGGGTGGATCGGCGCTCGACGGCGGCCGATCTGCTGGAGGCGCGGAATCTGCTGCATCAGCGCCGGCCGAAAGATGCGGAATTGCCGCTGCGGCGGGTGTTGGAGAATCAGCCGAAGAATCTTGAAGCGATGGGACTCCTCGCGGCATCTTTCGCGCTTCGCCTGGATGACGATGGGGCGAATAAAATCCTGGCACAGGTTGAGGCATTGGATCCGGATAATGCGACGGCCTATTTTGAAATGGCCGAGCAGTTGTCGGCCATGCGGCAATATCCGCGCGCGGAGAAGATGTATCGCAAGGCGATCGAGCGGGCCACCTGGTGGTCGGCGGCCCGGAACGGTCTGGGGCTGCTGCTGACGCAGAGCGGCGATGAGGACAACGCCAAATCGATCCTCGATGCGGCGTACTCCATCGACCCATTCAACTATCGCACCACCAACTATCTCATCCTCCTGGACAAGCTGGCCCGCATGGCCCGCAAGGAGACCGATCATTTCATCGTCATGTATGACCCGCAGAACGATCCGATGATCGTGGAATATTTTTCGGATTACCTGGAAAGCATTCACAAGGATGTGTGCTCGCATTTCAAGCACGAGCCGGCGGTGAAGACGTACATCGAGGTGTTTCCCTCGCACGATGCGTTCTCGGCGCGAATCACCGGATCGCCGTGGATCGGGACCGTGGGCGCGAGCACGGGGCGGGTGATTGCACTTTGCACGCCGCGCAAAGGGGAGAACACGATGGGGGCTTATAACTGGTCACAGGTTTTGCGACATGAATACACGCACACGGTGACGCTTTCGGCGACGGACAATCGCATCGGGCACTGGATGACCGAGGGGCTGGCCGTTTATGAGGAGAATTCGCCGCTGCGTTGGGAATGGGTGCCGATGCTTTACAACGCGGTGAAGAAGCACGAATTGTTTTCGATGGAGAACCTGACGTGGGCGTTTGTGAGGCCCAAGCGGCCGCAGGATCGGTCACTGGCGTATGCCCAGTCGTACTGGATCTGCAAATATGTCGAGGAGAAATGGGGCCACGACAAAATTCTGGCGATGATGGCCGAGTTTGGCAAAGGCAAGAGCCAGGATGAAGTTTTCCCGGCGGTGCTGGGGGTCGATCTGGATTCGTTCAGCCGCGAATTTTTCGCGTGGACGGAAAAACAGGTGGAAGGGTGGGGCTATGACGAGGAGACGAGCAAGAAATATGAGAAGCTGGTGGAGAAGGCCGAGACGATGACCAAGGCGCGGCAATACAAGGAGGCGGTGAAGGCGTGGGAGGAGATCGTCAAGCTGCGGCCGGTGGATCAGCTTCCGCATCTGCGGCTGGCGGGGCTGTATCTTGCGCCGGATGTGAATGATCTGGAGAAGGCCAAGGAGCATTTGATCCGGCTGCACGAGGTGTCGTTGAAGGACAACCGGTTTGCCAAGCGCATCGCGCGGCTGGGGATGGACACGAACGATATGAAACTGGCCGAGAAGTATGCGATGGAGTCGATTTACATTGATCCCTACGATCTGCCCGCCCACGAGCTGATGCTGGCGATCGCGGAGAAGGCAAATAACCAGGCGGTGATCGAACGGGAGAAGCGGGTGATTCCGGTGCTGGCGCAGTGGATCAGGGAATATCGCAAGAGCACACTGCTGGAAGGCGCGCCGCAGCCGTAGCGAAATGGGGTGTGCGGGTTATATTGCCGGAATGAACGAACCGCACGCCCTTACGATTTTCGAATTCCAGAAGCTGATTTCCCAGCGCTACGAGGAGACCGATCGCCAGCGGGGGACTCCCAAAACTTTTTTATAGTTCATCGAGGAAGTCGGCGAGCTGGCCACGGCGCTGAACAGCGACGATAAGAAGAATCTGGAGGAGGAATTCGCCGATGTCGCGGCGTGGCTGTGTACGCTGGCGAATATCAATGACGTCGATCTTTCCAGGGCGATCGCGACCAAGTACCTGGGGGCGAAGAAGCCGGAGGGGACGAAATAGCAGCGCCCGATGGCCGATTCGCTCTGGCAGATCATTTTTCGCTCAAGACAATCTGCCCATCAAAGCCGGCGGGCGTTCCCTCCCGGAGATATTCTTCCGAAATACGTCGATACAAACTTGCCAGCTTGCTGGCGCCGAATGCCGCCTCCATCCTGGCTACCGCGGCGAGGCATCCCTCGAAGTTTGCGTTCATGAACGCGATGACGACCTCGCTGGTCAGGTCGGCCAATTCCCGCTGACGGTCGGTTGCTTTTTCGGCCGGCGCAAGAGGCTCGTAGGTCATCACACCCTCGCGCTTGCCCATTACCTGAATTCGTCCGATGGGGCGGAATAGAATTCGATCGCCGCACAACTCGCGGGCCCGGGCATTCATGAGGATCTGGGTTCCGAAGACTTTGTTGGCCGGCTCCAGCCGCGCGCCCAGGTTCACGGCGTCGCCCAGCACGGTGTAATCGTGCGTGTCTTCAGCGCCGGCATCGCCCACGACCATGTTGCCCGCGCTGATTCCGGCCCGCACGGCCATGTTGGGCAGGCCGCGCGCCGTCAGCGACTTATTGAACACAACCATCACCTCCTGCATCTCCAGCACCGACATCACTCCATCGAATGCGTGATTGGGGTTTTCGTAAGGCGCGCCGAAGAAATACATGATCCCATCGCCCAGGAATTTATTGAGATATCCCTTGTGCCGGCGAATCACCGGGACCATCAGCGCCATGTATTCGTTGAGCAGCGGAACCGTTTCTTCCTTCAACTGCTCGGAAAGGCTCGTAAAACCAGCCAGATCGGTGAACACGACGGTCAGTTCCTTCACCTGCCCATCCACTTTCGCGTCGCGCTCCAGAACATATTTCACCAGTTGCGGATCGACGCGCATGCTGAAGCTGCGCGTCACCGCCGCCCGCAGACCGGCCTCGAGAATGAAGCGCGCCAGGGTCCCACCGGCCCACACCACCAGCGCCACCGTCACCGGCCCGGCGACGCCGACGATCAGGTTGTGGTTATCGAAAAGATAGGACGCATTGAAAGCAAAGTACCCGCCTGCCAGCGCGGCCGTCGCCGCCAGCGCCCGCCACGGCGGAAGAATAGACACTATCGCCGTCACCAGCACGCCCATCAGCGCGGTGATCAACAATGTGACCCAATACGGCGGCCGCCGCCACAGGTCCCGGGTCATGATCGCATTAAAAATCACCCCATGCGCCACCACGCCGGGACACTGCGAGTGCAGGCTCGTGGGAATGACGTCGGCGATGGCGCCCACAGCGATCCAGCCAACCAGGGCGGCTTTGCCGTTCACAAATTCACGAATCTCCGCTCGCCGCTCCGCGAGCTTGATCTTGTGCTCCGGGTTCTCCTTGAGAATCAGCTTGAGCGCTTTGTATGCCCGGACCATCTCCTTCTCCGTCTCATACTTTTGCTCCTCCTCCTTAAACGCATCGAAATCCGGCAGCAATCCCACATCCGTCATCGTCTTAAAGCACGCCCTTATCGCCTCAATCCGCGATTCGGGATCGGTGACGTCGCGCCAAGACGCTTCGTCAGCCACCGCAGCGAAGTCTTTCTCCCCAAGCTCTTTCGCCCAGAATTTCAATGCACGATCCGCGGTCCGGTTGTTGGCGGCGATTCGATGTCGAGTCTCACAAGCCTCCCAGATGAAATGAATCCCCACATGCTGCGTGGTCTTCTCGTGCTTTGGCCAGTCGTACATCCGCTGCCAGCCGCTGTCGACGGGCGGGCCGAACCAGGGGATGTCGATGAACATGTCATACGATCCGCGAAACGTCTCCTGCGTGTGTACCGGGATCACAATTGGCTTCGGCTTGCACGGAATCGTGATGCTTTGTCGCGTGACGATCAAATCCTTCGGCGAAACATCCAGCATCGCGCACGCCAGCGCCAGCCCAAGCTGCGGAAACGCATACCCCTGATGGTCCGCCAGCATCGGGATAAACCGCACCGTTCCATCCACCGGCCGCACAAAATCAAAAAACCCCGTCGTCCATCCCGCGTCGGTCAGGATGTGCAGCGTCGCCAGCTCCTCGCGGGTGTCGATGAGGCGGCCAAATTGCGGCGTGATCTTCGTGGCAAAGCGCCGCAGCGACCGCACCGCCTGAAAGCGGTTGTATTGCTCACGCAGCAGCCGAAGCTGCACCGATCCGCCAATCTGCGTATCCAGCCCGGGCAAAATCCGCCCCCGCAGTTCTTCCATGCTCAGCAATTTGTCGCCGCATTCCCGCTCGATCCGCGCGAACATCCCATCATCGCGCGCAAAAACATATTTCGTGCTGACATTCCACTCCGTCTCCGCCTCCTTAAAATTCCGCGCCCGCAGCCTGTTCATCAGCTCCGGCGGCTCCCAAGGCGTAATCGCCATCTCATCAACCATTGCCAGGTAAATGCGGTCCTTGTTCGGCGGCGCATTCAGTTGCAGCGACACCGGCACCACCGCCCGCCCAAATCGCTCCAACGACTTTGCCAGCAGCACGTCATTGTTCACCGTCCGCACCTGCACCACCTGCTGCTCATCCACGGCCGTTGTGGTCGGACGCTTAACCGATGGCAAAGTGGTACTGGCCACCTGCGTCGCCGGCGATGTCGCCGGCGCACTCACAGGCACTGTGGCCGGCGTTGAAGCAGGGCGGGTCGCCACCTGCATCTTCGCCAGCTTTCGTGCCTCAGCAATTTTCTCCTCATCAATCTCATAAGGACTCGGCTCCGACAAAATCACATCCAGCACCATCGTCTTTGCCCCCCCAATGCGAATCTCATCCACAATCTCCGCCAGCCGCGACCTCGGCCACGGCCAATGGCCCATCTCCGAAAGGCTCTTGTCATCAATGTCGATGTGAACGAGCTGCGTCGTCGGTGGCGGGGTGTAGTGTTGAAAATGCCGCGCCCGAAAGTCGTAAAAAAACCGCTCCGGCGCGGAGAGCATTCCCGAAAAATCCAGGAAGGTCACGAGAAAGGTGAGAGCCAGCCCCAGGATGCTCGTATCAACAAGAAGCCGCCGCTCTGAACGATTCATGGAAAATCTGCCGGTGCCGATTCCGTTTGGTGCCACCGGCAATTTTCTGCCAGTGCCCTTTGGGCTGGCATGGGCAGCCGTACTCGGATGCCCGTGCTATCCAGGCCCTCATCGCCTTCCGGCCGGCGGCGTCGCCGCCCCAGGGCGAATCTCCCCCGGCATCACCGACGCCGGCGCAGCGGCCGGATTGCCGCGCTGATAATCTTCAAGCCGCCCGACAATCCCCAGATATTCCGACCCCGAAAACGTCTGATGCGGCCAACTGGGCGGATAGAGGTCCAGGAACTGAAGCTCGCGCACCGCATAGCGCTGCGCCCCGGTCAGCCGCAACATCACGCCGCCCTTGATCTCCAGCAGGCGGCAAATCGCCACGGCCAGCGGCCCGCGCTCCACCGCCTGATCGGCCGGCGCATCGAACTTCGCCGGCAACATTTTCCGCGACTTCAAAACCCGTATTCGCCCGCCGTAGTCATTGGCCGGGTCCTGTCCATCGGCGTAGAGCAGCAGGCCATGAAACGCCTCATCGTTGCTGGTCACCGGGCGCATCGCCAGCGTGTGCCAGAACTCGAGCTGTGAATCAGGATCGTTGCCGGCCAATTTCCCGGTCAGTGGCTGCGCCACTTTCGCCGTCTGGCAGCCGCCCACTACTATCATCAGCACAATCGCTGCGATGGCGGTTCTCCGGAACCCCGGATGTACATCCGGGGCTTCGTTCGAGACCACGCGTCGGAACCCCGGATATGCATCCGGGGCTTCGTTCGAGATCACACGTCGGAACCCCGGATGTGCTTCCGGGGCTTCGTTCGAGACCACATGTCGGAACCCCGGATGTACATCCGGGGCTTCTTCCTTCACTCGTGATTCTTTTTTAAAACGCAAAAGTCACCCCCATATAGAAGAAGTTCCTGGGGTGGTCATCCGACTCAATCGCACTGCCGGGAAAAAACACTCCGTATCGCAGTGCAAACGTCACATCACTGCTCACTTGCCAGTTGATATACACATCCGGCTCCCACCCTAGATAGCGATCGTCGCTGGTCGTCTCATCGATCGGCGCATCCGCGCGGAACTTGAAGAATCCCAGCACATCCGTCCCGGCCTGAAACCGCTTCAGCAGCGTTGAGCTGGGAAAGGGAAACATCGATCCGCCCACGCGGACGCTGATCAGATTCGACACATTGGGCGCAAAAGCCAGGCCTGTATTCAGCAGTCCCCAGCCATTGAACGCATGGTCGCGGGTCCCCGGCGCGTTTCCGCCGAACGTATTGGTCGTTTGAATCCGATCCAGGTCCCCGCTGGCCGCAATCGTCTCAAAACTCAGGCGGCTCCGCCGAGTATCGGTAAAGAGATAGTCCAGTCTCGCATCGAGCGCCCCGGCCTGAATCTGGTCGTGCTCCTGAGGAATCGGCGCCAGGGTGTTGGGCTCAAAGCTGTTGGAGAGCGTCTTGCCCCCCTCATAGGCAAATTCCACCCCATAGACCATCTGGTCGCCGATCGACCCGTTCACGCCTGTCCCGATGTACCACGAGCTATAATCGAAATTGGTCGTGTTGCTCCCCACCACCAGCGGCACATCATCGTTCCAGTCGCGCTGCACCAGGCCATACACGAACGGCCGATGCTTCCCCAATTGCGCGCTCAAAATCCCGCCTTAGAAACCGCGCTCGGTGCGATCATCAAACTGCGGCCGGGATGCATCAATATCGACGGTGTCGTGCGTGGTCACGCCCGCCAGGAGTTGGAGACTGATATTGCCCACGGTCACTTCCGCCAGGCCGCCATCGAGATATTCCGCCAGCACCAGCCCATTGGCCCAATTGACAAACTGCCGGCCCACCTGGACCGTCAGGTTATTCTTGATCACCTTGTTTTTATAGGCCGACAAATACCGCGCCAGATCAAAGCGGTAATAGGCCTGCTCCACCGTCGGCCAGATCGTCTCATCGCCTTCGCCGTCGAAGCTCTGGTTGTTGTTGAAATCGCGATAGCTGGTCCGCGCCCTCAGATAAAACTCGTGGACGTTGTCGATATTCAGCCGGGCGTATCCCACCAGGTCATACTGCCGCAGCAGGTGCGTATTCTGCTCGATGTCATCGATGGCGAAAAAGTTGAAGGTGAAATAGCCGCCGTAATCGAGCAATGCACGCTGCTCGGCGGGAACGTCGGGATTGATCCGCAGGCGCGTGTCCTGCTGAATCTGTTGTAGCTGCCGCTCGAAGCGCTCGACGCTGGTCTGCGCCTGAGCGACCGATGCGCTGACGGTGATGGCCAGCGCCACAGCGGCCATAAGGCGATTTCTCATCCGTCTCCTCGAGATCTGGTTCCCACGCACCACACATCGGCCACGGCAATCGGCCCAACCCACTCGCGGGGCGATAATGTATAGCCGGGAAGTAAAATTGCAAAGAGGAGATGGCGGCTACGTCAGCCCAATTTCGCGGCGAAGGTTTCCCCCCAAAATCATCTCCTTTTCCTCCTCCGTGATCGGCAGACCGCAAATCGTCTCGATCCCGATCCTGGTCTCCTTCTCTCCGTTATATGGGAAATCCAGCCCGAAAATGCACATCTTGGCCGAGGTCTGCAAGATGATCTCCATGATTTGCTCGGGCTTGAGATACCAGAACCGATTCTGGTGCTGCGTGAACACCGAAGCCAGCCCGGCAAAAACCCTTGGTTTTCCCTTTATCCAGGGCGGCGGATAATTGTTCACCATTACCGCCAGGGCTTCGGCGAAAAAGTGATATCCCCCCACGTGTTCGAGGGTGATTCTCAGCTTTGGAAAATGGTGCGCTACTTCATCGAAGTGGAGCACGTTGTAATCCCGCAGGCGGTAATAATGAACCCCGCTGTGAAAGGTGCACAGCAGATCCAGCTCCTGCGCTGCCTCATAAACTTCAAACGCCTGGGCTGAGAGGATGTCCCACTCCTGTGCATTGGGATGCAACTTCAGCCCGCGAAATCCAGAATCGGCCGCCGCCTTCACCTGGTCCTCGATATCATCCCGCTTCAGGTCGATCGTGCCAAATCCGGCCAGCCGCGGCCGAGATTTCAGTTCCTTCGCCAGCCATGAATTGCAATCTGGCATTAAATGCGGGTAGGGCGGAAAACAGACCGCCCCGTCAATTCCGCAGGCATCCAGCAACCGCATCAACCCGTCAATCGTTCCCGCGGGCTTCACGGCCTCGGGAGACACATGCGCGTGATGTGCAAAGATCCTCACGATCCAAAGGTATCAACCCACCCGCGTCAAAATCAACAAAACTCGTGAAACATCTGCCGATGAATTGACCAGAGCCCTGTTGCGCTCTTTGCTCATGGATGAAGGAGCGCCCAATGACCGCAACTCAACTTCCCGGCCTCTCCACCCATCCGATCACTGTCATCCAAAGGCCTCTTTTCCACTGCTCCTGGGACCGCGCCGTCTTCCTTCACTATCATGTCGATCCCAAATTCCTCCAAAAACAAATCCCCTTCGCTCTCGACCTCCACGACGGCCATGCCTACGTGTCCCTCGTCGCCTTCACCCTCCGCAACATGCGAATGAAAAACCCCTCCCTAAATT
>JBGPEF010000063.1:0-15074 GCA_041482675.1 Tepidisphaeraceae bacterium
CCGGGCGCGAGCTTTGCCGCATGCATGGCAACGACGCCAACTATGCCGCACAGACGCTGGAGCAGAACATCCAGTCGCTCCAGACGCATCTTCTCAAGCGACGGGCATTTCTCCTCGATCGGCCCGAGCTGCGCGGACTGGACAAGACAACAGCGCCCGCCGACAACAAGAGGTAATTGGGCTCGGAGAATCGAAGCAATGAAGACAGTTTTGCGCTCACTGGTTGTCGTACTGGCGTTTTTCACCTCAACAAAAACCGCATCATTCGCCGCCGAGGCGCCCAGGCCAGTTCCGCAGAAATCCACCGATCTGTTCAACAGCACGACAGTCTGGAACCTGCATCTCCGCTTCACGCCCGAGCAGTTTACGGCCATGGAGCCGCTCAACGATCGCGGCTTTTTCGGCCTGGGAGGGCCGCGCAATCCGGAGCAATTCGGCCCGGCCATGTTTCTGGCTCCCATTTTCCTGCGGCAGGGCGACACCAACGGCGACGGCAGAATCTCCAGGCACGAATTTACCGAGATGGGCGCACGTTGGTTTGAGCAGTGGGACAAGGACAAGAAGGGGAAGCTGACGCAGGCGCAGCTCCGCACGGCCCTCAATTCCACGTTCGCCGGGGGCGGTGGCGTCGAGATGATGAAGATCCGGCTTCAGGGCGATGAAGGCCACCGCAACGGGCTGGCCAGTGCGATGGGGGTCGAGTTCAAATACGTCCACGCCGACATGGAATTCGAGGGCCAGCAGTTCAATGATGTCGCGGTCCGCTACAAGGGCAACGGGACCTGGCTGAATTCGCGCGGCATGAATAAGCGCTCGATGAAGATCGATCTGAATCAGTTCAACAAGGGCCAGAAGCTGGCCGGCGTTGTCACGCTCAACCTCCACAACAATATCACCGATGCGAGCTGGATGAACGAGGTGCTTTCGCACCGGCTGTACCGGGATGCGGGCGTGCCGGCAGCGCGGGCGGCCTATGCGCGGGTCTATCTCACCGTTCCCGGCAAATTCGACCGCAAATACCTGGGGCTTTATTCGATCGTCGAGAACATCGACAAGCATTTTGTGCAGGAAAATGTCGGCGGCAAAAAGGGCGCGCTGCTCAAGCCCGTGACCCCGAATCTCTTCGCGTATCTGGGCAACGACTGGGAGAAATACAACCAGATTTACGATCCGAAAACCGAGCTGACCCCCAAGCAGCAGAAGCGGATCATCGAGTTCTGCAAGCTGCTGGACAGCGCTGACAACAGCGAATTCGCCGCGAAAATATCCGACTACATCGACCTCGATGAATTCTCACGCTACATGGCCGTCACCGTCTGGCTCTCGACGCTCGACAGCATCCTGGCCATCGGCCAGAACTATTACCTCTATCTGGACCCGGGCGGCAAATTCCAGTTCATGCCCTGGGACCTGGATCACTCCTTCGGGCAGTTTCCGCTGATCGGCACACAGGAGCAGCGGGAGAAACTCAGCATCCAGCATCCCTGGCGCGGCGAGAATCGATTTCTGGAGCGCATGTTCAGGGTGGAGGATTTCAAGAAGCTCTACCTCCAGCGCATGGACGATTTCAGCAAGGATGTCTTCCAGCCGGAGCGATTCATCAAGCAGGTCGATCAGATCGCCGCGGCGATTCGGCCCGCCGTGGCGGATGAATCACCCCAGAAGCTGACCAAATTCGACGCTGTCGTTGCGGGGAAGTCTGTTGAAGGGAACGCCATGGGAGGTCCACCGCCCGATCGCCGGGGGACCACGCAGCCGACAACCCAGAACACCCCTGCGGGCCCGCCCCGCATGTTCGGCCCGGCTGTGAGTCCAATCAAACTGTTCGCTCCGGTGCGCACGAAATCGGTGCTCGAGCAGCTCGCCGGCAAGTCGGAAGGTCTCACACTCGATAACAATACCAACAGCCCCCCACCCAACGCCTTTGGCCCCGGTTTCTTCCTCGCGCCGGTGGTTTTAAAGGCCTTCGACACCAATAAGGACCAGGCCCTGAGCTCCGAGGAATTCGCCGCCGGTTTTGCGAAATGGTTCGACGCCTGGAACACCGACAAATCCGGCCTGCTCACGGCGGACCAGCTCCGCGCCGGCCTGAATCAGGACCTTTCCACGACCGCTCCCGGCCCATTTGCCCGGCCGCCCGCGCCGCCGCGGCCGTAAAACGCCTGGAGTGAGAGGAAATAACTCTTCACCGCCAAGCGTAGTAAGCTATGTCAGACCACCTCGAAGCGACTGGGTGTCGCTGCGCTGTCGAACACTAACCGGGAGCTCACATGAAAATGGCTCGCAAATCCGTCAGGACAATTCTTGCCGCGGCCGTCGTGGCAACCGCATCCTTTGCCTTCGCCGAAGACTGGCCGCAATGGCGAGGGCCCAATCGCGATGGCAAGGTCACGGGCTTCACCGTGCCGGCCACCTGGCCCAAGCAACTGGCCGAAAAATGGAAGGTTACCGTCGGCGACGGCGATGCCACTCCGGCACTCGTGGGCGACAAGCTGTTTGTTTTCACCCGCCAGGGAGCCGATGAGGTTCTCTCCTGCCTCAATGCGGCCGACGGGAAGCAAATCTGGCAGAAGGCTTATCCGGCGACCGCCACCGTCAGCGGTTTCGCGCAGTCACATCCCGGCCCGCGCAGCTCGCCGGCCGTCGCCGACGGCAAGGTGGTAACCCTGGGCGTGGCCGGAATCCTCACCTGCTGGGATGCATCCGACGGCAAAATCCTCTGGAGGAAGACCGAGCCCAAGGGCGTGCCCGGCTTCTTCACTGCAAGCTCGCCTTTGATTGTCGATGGCCTCGTCATCGCCCAGCTTGGCGGACGCGGGGCTGGAATGGGTGGAATGGGCGGCGGTGGCGGCGGACGTCGCGGTGGACCTGGCGGACCCGGCGGACCTGGCGGCGGTCCAGGCGGCGGGCCGGGGGGCGGTAGAGGGACTCCTCCTCCAATTCAGCAGGAGCGGCCTGCCGCGGGCGGACCACCGGCGGATCGCCAGGGAGGCAATGCCGGCGCGGGTGGTGGCGGCGGAATCATGGCATTTGACCTGGCCAGCGGGAACGAGAAATGGAAATGGACCGGCGAGTCCCCCAGTTATTCCTCCCCCATCGTGGCCACTATTGCGGATGTGAAGCAGATCATCGCCCCCACTGAAAAATCGATCGTGGCGGTCTCGCTGGCCGACGGCAAGCTGCTCTGGCAGATCCCCTCGCAGGCCCAGCGGATGACCTACAACGCCCCCACGCCGATCGTCGATGGCGACAGCGTTATCATCACCGGCTATGGCGGCGGCACCAAGGCCATGAAGATCACCAAACAGGGCGATATCTTTTCCACCAAGGAAGCCTGGAACAACAATGAGCTGGGGACCACATTTAATACGCCCGTGCTCAGGGATGGCTATCTCTACGGCCTCTCCAGCAACGGAGCGCTCTTCTGCATTAGTGCCAAGGACGGGAAAACGGCGTGGACGGGCCCGCAGATGGGCGGCGGCGGAGGTGGTGGTGGCGGAGGCGGCGGAGGCGGCGGAATGCGTCGCGGCGGCGGCGCGAATTTTGGCGCCATCGTTGATGCCGGCTCGGTCCTCATTGCCCTGCCCAGCAGTTCCGAACTGATCGCCTTTAAGCCCAGCGAAAAGGCCTACGAAGAAGTGGCCCGCATCAAGGTTTCCGACTCGCAGACCTATGCCCATCCGATTCTTTCGGGCAACAAGGTCATCGTGAAAGACCAGCAATCGGTGGCCATGCTGGCCGTCGAATAAAATCCCCGCATCCA
Organism: Tepidisphaeraceae bacterium; assembly: GCA_041482675.1. Classification (GTDB taxonomy): domain Bacteria; phylum Planctomycetota; class Phycisphaerae; order Tepidisphaerales; family Tepidisphaeraceae; genus JBGPEF01. Next base: position 3,764 of record JBGPEF010000063.1, read on the forward strand.
ACGCCAAAAAAGATCGACGCCCGTTCCATGGTGAAACGGGCGTCGATTTTTTATCACCGGTAGGTCGGGCACTCCTGCCCGACTCCCATCACGATCAGGCCTTGCGGCGGCGACGGCTCATCAGGCCCATCGCTCCAACCGCCAGAAGGCTCAGCGCGGCGGGCTCGGGCACGGCCGAACCAACCACGGACGGATCAGCACCGATGCTCGAGGCGAAGCTGGCCAGCGTCTGCTGGTCGCCCACGCTGATCGGAGCCGCGCCGCCGGCGTAGCTGGCGCCGAAATTAGAAGCCAGATCGATGAAGTCGGAGATGGTCACGTTGCCATCGTAATTGAGGTCGCCTTCCTGCCACGTGGCCGTTCCGACCGTGTTGAAGTTGGACGCCAGGTCGATGAAGTCGGAAATCGTGACGTTTCCGTCCAGGTTCAGGTCGCCGATCCTCGTCTGGCGAATCGAGACGTGATCCGATCCGGAAAGGACGGCCAGCCCGAGGCCTGAGCTGGGATGCAGGCCGGAATCGACGATGCCATCGAACCGATCCAGCGCGGTTGCGACGTTGGCATTCTTGATCGAATTCCACAGGGCGGTCTTGGCCGCGGCCAGATTGGAGGCATAAACCGTCACCAGCCGGAACTGTCCGGAACCTACTGCGTCACTGGCCAGATCGAGCGTCTGCGTACCGGCATCACCCTGCGCCACTGTCAGTTCCGCAAGGTCCTGATTCTCGCCCAGGGTGATCCTGGAAGAAGCGCCATCGACATTTCCGGAGACGTTCAGGTTCAGGTGCGAGGTCGCGGCCGAGCCGGAACCCGAATTGGCATTGAGGTTGAGCGTGCCGCGAGTGACCCGCAGAGTTGCGCCGACGCCGTGGTTCTGGGTTCCGCTGATGGTCATGCTGCCATCGCCGGCCTTGGTGGCGGTCTTGCCCGCTGCAATGGCCAGGCCACCCGAGAGCGTCAGGCCGCTGCTGGCGGCGACGGTCACCGACGTATCACCATTGATCGCAACGTCAGCCGAAATCTCATGGCTGCCGGAGGTGACGGTGACCGCTCCGGCGGTGGTGGCATCGCCGATGCTCAGCGTGCCGCCGGTGCCGGGAGCGATGGTGTACTTAAAGGCATTGTCAAAGTTGAGCGAGCCGACGGTGTGGTTGCCATCGAGCGTGACCGTCCGCGGCGCTGTGATCTTGCCGAGGAAGGAGGCGCCGGTGCCCACGCCATCGGGGACGATTTGCGGCAGCCAGTTGGCCGCCAGGGTCCAGCTTCCATCGGCATCCACGTTCCACTGCGGCGCGCCGCCCAAGGCGACATGGAGCTTGATGCTGGTGTCGCCGGTGTCGTTGATCAGCGATGCGGTGTAGGACCCGAAGGTGGTCGAGGCCAGCGACAGATCGCTGAAGTTGCCGGTGAAGGCGACGCCGTAGTCGATCAGGACATAATCACCGGCGACCACGCCGCCCAGGTCGATCAGAGCGATCGTGGAAGGGCCGGCGATGCTGAATGCGTTGTCGATGGTGACGTTGATGCGGTCAAACCCGCCTGCGTCGCCTTCGACGTCCAGCACCGATCCGCTGTTGAGCGTGAATACGCCGACGGAGATCGTGCCGACGCTGTTACCCGGAGCGACGTGGCCGCCGCTGTTGACGGTGACGGTGCCGAGGATATTGCCGTTGCCACCGAGTGTGCCGCCGCTGTTGACGGTGATGCCGCCGCCGCCCGGGCCGGCCGTGCTGTTGATCACCAGCTTGCCGGCATTGATATTGATGTTCGAGCCGTCGCCCAGCGTATGGCCGGTGCTGACGATCATCGTGCCGCCGCCGCTCAGTGACAGGTTCGCCGCCGCGGCGACATTCAGGTTTTCGGCCGCGATCGGGCTGCTGGTTCCGAAGCTGATCGCTGCATCGCCATTGGCAGCGACGTTGCTGATGGTGCTGTTCACCGTCCCGCCGGTATCGACCAGCGTGAGGGTGGCAGCGCTGCCGGCCGCGCCGTTGAGGTTGGCATTGGCGATGTTCGAGAGCGCACCAGCGCGAAGCTCAGCGCCAGCGCCGACATTGACATCGCCCGAGGCGGGCAGCGCCACGCGGAAGAGGTTCATCGAGCCATTATCAATCGGGAACGTGTAGCGGGCCTGGGTTGCCCCGGTCACGCCGCCGGCGGTTACGCCGTCCGTCTTGTTATCGAATGGGCCGGTGTTGCCGATCTGAAGGCCGATGGCCAGCAGACCGTTCCACCCGCCGTTAACGTTCGGTCCGACGCCGCCGCCGCCTTGGCCGAAGCGGAACTCGACGTCGTGCCAGCCCTCCGACAGCGTGATCGCGCCGGAGCTGGTGGAATTGTTCCAAGTGGTATCGCGAAGGGATTCGCTTCCATCGACCTTGAATTGGACGCTGTCGTCGAAGACTTCGCCGACCGCGATCGTGCCGGTCCCATCGCCGTTGCTGTTGGGGACCTTGATCTGGCCGGTGTACACATAGGTCAGGTTGCTCGTCCAACCCTGGACCATGCCGGGATCGGTGTTGTTAAATTGCACCTGCGCCTGCAAGGGCCCAAGGCGAACGAAATTGCCCGGGTTGGCATCAGCGGTGTTGAACCCGCCTGGCACGGCTCCTTCACGCAGACCCGCCAGCGTCGACCCCGCCGTCCCGCTGATGGTAGCGGTCCCGAAATTGGTCGTCCCGCTGGCTGCGGTAATTGCGCCGCGAACCGTGGCCGACGCGACGTTGACGTTGGAGGTGTTGGCAGCGCCGGGGTTGAAGTCAACAAACCCGTTGCTCGCAAGTTGAGCGCCGGTGAGATTCCCGGTCACTTGCGTGTGCCGCGTGCCGTCGAAGGTCACATTGTTTGCGCCCGCGGCCACCGTGCCAACCACGATCCGGTCATCGCTCGCCACGTTCACGATCGTGCCGTTGCCGGCCATATTGACGGCGCCGATCGAGGTCTCGACGTTGTTGGCCGAGGTCATCGACAGAGTGCTGTTTGCGCCCATGTTGACGCTGTTCAAAAGCACACGCCCGTTGGTCGTGCCCACCAGGTTGCGGTTGGAGCCGACGGTGCCGCTGCTGTTGGCGGCGATATTGACGTTCAGGTTCGGATTGTTGGTGATCTGCGCCCCGTTGGACTCATCGGCGAAGATCTGGATCGCGGTTCCGCCGCCGAGGTTGACGGTGGCATTGGCAAGAGCACCCGTGCCATCCTGTCCAGCACGGATTTCGATATAGCCCTGCCCGCCCGGACCAACATCATTGCCCAGACTGTTGATCACCACACCGGTTTGAGCGCCCACGGGAGCGAGGATTTGCGAGCCCGCCTCGAACTTCAGCCCGCCGCGCACCTGGTTGATGGTCACATCGCCGCTGATGTTGCCGAATACGCTCTGAATCGGAATGTTCGACAGAATATCGCCCGTCCGGCCCTGCTGGAGCGTGCGGTGCGTCCCGGCCACATCGCTGGCGATATTGATGAAGTCCCACGGATCGCTGTTGGTCACAGCCTGCCCAACAATGCCGTCGCCGGCCATGGTCAGGTTGATTCGCACGTCGGTGTTGTTCTCGTCGAGGCTGATCATGCCGCTCTTGAGAATGACGTTCTGCATATCCACGCCGGTGTTGGCGCCGGCGGTGCGCTGCGCGAGGAACTTGCGTCCATCGGTGTTGATGGTGCCGTCGACGGTGAACTTCTGGAGCACCTGGGCCCGTCCCGCCGGAGTCAGATCGAGATAAACATCCGACCGCACTCGGTCGTTGAGGATGATGTTGTTCGCAACAGTCCCCGCCAGGTTCCTGGCGCTGACGTTGCTGTTTGCAGCACCGAGACGAATCGCCCCACCGCCGCCGCCACCGACGATATCGCCGGTAACCAGCTTGCCGGCCACGGCCGCCGAAGCGTTGTTGATGACCAGATCACCTGAAGTGATCTTGTTCATGCTCGCGACCGGGCCGGTGAACGGCGCATCGAACTGCACGTGGCCGTTCTTGTCGAAGAAGTCGATCTTGGGCGAGCCGATCGTCAGCGCCGCGCCGGCGGAGACGTTGATCGGGGTCGTGGTGGCGATGGTGAGTGTGAAGGTGCCGTTGGCGTTGCCATTTGAGGAGAAGAACGCGCCGCCCGAGCCGATGTTCAGGCCGGCGGTGGCGGTGTAGCTGCGGCTGTTGTTGTCGTAGATGGTAAGGCCGCCGCTAAGCATCGTTGGGTCGGCGTTGAGGGTCAGGACGCCTTCTGTGCGGTTGCCGCCAACGATGCTGAAGATGCCCGCGTCGGAACACGCGGCGTCGAGATTGATGATATTGTCGGCTTCCATCCTGAAGATCGCGCCCTTGGCATTGGTCAAACCAGCCCCTGGCACGCTTCCGCCCGTCAGCTGAGTAGTTAGCGTATTAATAACGTTCGCATTGCGCAACATGAAGATCGAGCCCGGATCAGCGAAGATGCTGCCGCTTCCCTGAAGCTGATTGGTGTCATCCAGCCGGAATACCGAGCCGGCCCTCATCAGGAGATTGCCATTGAGAGCGCCGGGCGCCGGGGTTGCCCCGCCACCAATATCGATGACCGATCCGTTGAGCAATTCCAGTGGCACCGGCGACGTACTGCTTCCTCCGCCCAAGGTGTTAAAGGCGTTGAGCATCACAAACGACCCGAAGTCTCCGACAAACTTGTTGACGCCGTCAAAGTTGGTGCTCTGGGCGTTCATGGCCACCCGGCCGACCAGGTGGACATCCACCTTGCCGCTGGCGGCATTGGATTTTTTGATGGTCACATTGACGGCCGGCGGCGTCGCCGCGGTGCCGCCATTGCCCAGCGTGAACGTCTGACTGTTGATGCCCTGGATGGTCATCGAGGTGAAGGTGGCCGGCTGCGTGCCGCCGTTGCTCCCGTCATCGACGATGATGTCGCCAGTGGCAATCTGGCGGCCAGAGCGGTCGGTGGAAAGCCCCATCCAGGGCGTGTTGGCTCCGATGTTGATGTTGGCTCCCGCCCAGTTGCCGGCGAGGCCGAAGAACAAATCGGATGCGGTCCCAAGGTCATTGATGGTGCCGCCGCCGGGAACGGCGTGGCCGACAATTGCGCCAGGGGCCAGGTTGACATTGCTGGGTATGCTGCTGTTGCCAAAGCGGCTGAGCAGGCCAAGCCGCGTGGTGTCGCCGGAAACGACGTTGCCGGTGGCGATGTCGAAGCGATCGTTGCCGATGCTGTTAATCGCACCCAGCGCGATCTGCCCGACCAGCGCCTGGATCTCCGCCCCGTTGGCGGAAATCACCGCGCCACCGGAGGGGTTGGCGACGTTATATCCCAGCGTGCCGGCCGTGGCGGTCACCGGGCCGGTGCCCAGCGAATTGGCGGTATTTGCGTTTAGTGTTCCGCCGAGGATGAACGTGCCACCGCCATAGGTGTTCGAGCCGGTCGCCGGCGCAAGATTGAGCGTGTTGCCACTTGACTTAATGATGCTGCCGGTGACGCCGGTGATGTTGCCTGTCACCGTTAGCGTCTGATTGGGTGTGTCGAAGCCGACCGGGCCCGGAAGGGCCAGATCGCTCGCATAGGTCGCGGCGCCACCGAGCGTCGGGGCCGTGCGAATGGTCGCCCCGGCGGGATTCAGGGGGACATTGTCCCAGTTGCCGCCGATGGCGGTGTTGCCGATTTCCAGCAACGTCAGCGGAGATGTTGGCATCGTACCGGGGGTGCTGCTGTCCATTGTCCCGATGACCCGCAGGCCGGCGCCGTTGTTAAAGGTCACGTTGGAGAGGTTCTGGTTGATTCTGCTGAAGCCGATGATGCCGCTGTTGTTGACCACCACGCGCGGCGTGCCGGCGCCCAGACCGTTGGCAGTGTTCAGGTGGACCGTGCCGGCATTGACCACGACGGCGCCACTCCAGTTGGTGGCGTCGGCGGTGAGGAACAAAGTATTCCCGCCGTTCTTAAAGAGGGTCTTGCCCACGCCCAGATCGTTGAGTGCCCCCAGCAGCGTGTCAGCGCTGTTGGTCGCGAATGTGGCATCGCCGTTGAGCGTAGTCGCGGCAAACTGTAACCGATAGCTATTGCCGCCGGTCGTGGTCAGCGTGCGGCCGGAATCCATCAGCAGGTTGCCCATCTGGAAAGTGTTCGTGTTATTGGCGCCGCCATTGTTGACGTCGATGGTGGCGTTGGCGAAGACGTTTACGGCGTTGTTGTAAGGGATGTTCACGCCGCTGCCGGAGAAGTTGTCGCGCAACTGCAACGTGCCGCCGCCGGTGAAGTTGATCGTGTTGCCGTTGAGGGTCCTGTTGTTGAAGGGAGTAGCGGCTTGTGCGGCGGCCTGCGCATTGAGCGTGCTGGAGCTGATGTTGACCCCGCCGGTGAACTTGTTGTTGATGCTCGCCAGGCGGATGGTGCCGCCGCCGCCAATGGTCAGTGCAACGGGCGTGGCGCCGTTGTCGATGATGGCGTTGTTGAAAACGATCGTGTTGGCAGCCAGGGCAAAAAGTTCGCCGCCATTGGCCGTGATGGTTCCCGTGGTTGCACTTCCACCCGTGGCGTTGACAGTGAGCGTGCCGCCGCCGGACTGGCTGAAGCCGCCGGTTTCGAGGATCAGGTTGAAAGTGGTCAATTCAAGGTTCTGCCCTGCGGCGTTTGTAATGGTCAGGGAGTTGATGGTTTTGCTGCCCGCCAGGTTTTCCTGGGCGGTGATTCCGCGCTTCACGTTTTCCGTCCCCAGCCAGGGCGTGGCGGTGGAGTCGGCGGTGGTGCGGAAGGTCGTCAACGCGGTGACGCCAAACGCGTCCGTGTAGGTTGCGAAATCGTTGCCCACGGTGACGCCACCGCCGATGATGCCGTTCTTGAGGTTGCCTGAGGTGAATGGCGCCAACGCGCCGGTGCCGTTCTTGAAGTTATTGATGAAGATGCGGCCGGTCTGCGTGGCAGTGCTGCTGCCGAGGTTGTTGGTGTTGGGGAAATTGATACGGCCGCCGACGGGTCGCACCAGATTCGTGATGGTCATGACGCCGACTGTGTTCGCGGCCGTGGCCTGCGAATCGATGGTGACGCCGCCCAGTGCATTGACGGTGCCGAACGTTTCGGAGCTGGTGGAGCCACCTTTGCCGAAGTGGCGCAAAGCGCCGCCGTGCATGTCGATCACGCCGGTGTCGGAATAGCGGTCCATGCTGAAATTGTTGCCGCCATCGTCGGCCCACAGTTCGCCGCCGTAGGTGATCCCTTTGCTGATGCTCTGAAGATTGCCGCCTTCGCGCGACTTGATGATGCCGGTCTCGGCAATGGTGGTGCCGGTGTAGGTCTGATTGCCCTCCAGGCGTAATTCCGTATTGCTGACGAGGGTCAGGCCGCCGCTTCCGCTGGTCGTGCCGTTGAAAGTGGTGACATTGCCGGAAGTGGAGATGAATGTGTTACCAGTTCCTGTGAGCTCGACGTCGCTGCCATAGATGCGGTTAGCGCCGCCGGTGAGAATATTGATGGTGCTGTTGGGCGTCATTCGAACGCCGCTGTAATTGGTCCCGATGTCAAAGCCGCGAATCTCAAAAGTTCCGGCAATGGGCGTGTTGGGGACGATGGCCCCCGCGCCTGTGTTCTGGCCGGCGCCCAGAGATAGTTTGCCGCCGAAATTTACCTTCACTTTGCTCAGATCGGCGTTGGCCACGGAGACGTCGAGCGTACCGCCGTTGTTGACATTCACATCCCCGCCCAGAGATGGATTCAGCGCGCCCAGATGAGTCATCTTCAGCGTGCCCAGGGCGTTGATGTTGGTCACCGACTGATTGCTGTGCCCGTTGACGTTCATGAAGCCCATGTTGACGTTGAGGGCGCCGGTGAGGCTGCTGGTTCCATTGACCGTCATGGCGCCGCCGCCGGTCTTGGTCAGGGAAACCGGGCCATTTGTCTCAGCCACATCCTGCGCCACCAGGCCGCTGCCCGTGGTCAGGATCGTGACGTTGCCGTCGAAGGTCGTGCTTGATGGAGCCACCGCGCCGCCGATGATGTTGAGCTGGCCGGAAACCGTCAGGGGACCGGTGTTGGCCTGCGCGGCATCCATCACGTTGATCGTGGAGATTCCGCTTGCATTGATCGGGTTGCTGTCGGTGATGTTGGGCGCGAGCAACACTGAAGACGGGATGACCTGCCTCGTGCCACCCACCGGCTGATACGACGCGATCACTTCGCCGCTGCCGCCGCCCTGATAGAAGCCGATTACGATGTCGTGCAGACCAGCGCTGAGATTGACGGTGCCGCTGCGATCGGTGATCCCCTGGAAGAAGTTGTTGTACACGACCTGCTGACCATCGACGAAGAGCATGCTGCCGTCATCGCTCTGCGTGAAGAAGGTGGTCAGGCCGGCCGTGGCGATATTGATCTTGCCGGCCCACTTGGTGCCGACGTTCAGCGTGCCCGCGTTGAATGCGTAGGGCAGGTTCGAGGCATATGAGTTGGCGCCGATGGCATTGCCGCCAAAGTTGATCGTCTGAGTCAGGCCGCCAGCGCCGTAGGGTATGGCCATCAAGTTAGCCATCGCGCCGTTCAGATTCGGCAGCGAATCAAAGCCGAGAATACCGCGCAGCAAATAGACGGCGCTGCCCGTTTCGGCCAACTGGTTTGTCGTGTTGAGGCCAAACGGCGTCACCTTGAAGAACTGGCCGGAGAGTCCACCAGCGTCATAGGAGGTCGCCCCGGCGAGGGAGAGGCCACCGTTGTTCAGGTTGATGGCGTTGGAGCCGATGGGATTGCTGCCGCCCACCGCCAGGTCAAGGCGCAGATTGCCGCCGCCGCTGACGTTGACGGCCGTGGAGTTGACACTGTTGGTGCCGGCTCCGCTCGCGTTGTTGGTCAGCCGCAGTGTGCCGCCGGAAACGGCGTAGGTCCCGCCCGAGGAAACAAGCTGGGCGCCAATGGTGGTCGTGTTCCCGCCGGTCTTGGTGATATTGTTGACGATGAGCGTGCTGCCGGTGGTCGAGCCGCCGGTGGTATTCAGGGTGCCGATCGTCTCTGTCTTGCCATTGAGGTCGAGGATGCCCCCGCCGTTGAGATTGATGGTTGCCGTGTCGGGAATCTGCTCGTTTGCCAGCCACTGCACGCGGCCATAATTGACCGTAAGATTGCCGACCGCATTGGTTCCCGCGGGCTTGTTCAGTCGCAGCGTGCCGGCGTTGACGGTCGTGCTTCCGGCGTAGGTATTCGCATCCGTTCCATCGAAGGACAGCGTTCCACCGCCCATTTTGGTCAGCGCACCGTCACCGCCTATCGCCACTGATCGCGACAGCGAACCGCCCAGCACGGACAGGCTCAGATTCTTTCCGGCCGGAATGGAGAGCGCACTGGAGAGCGTGTCGGATGTATTTCCCGCCCGCTCGATCGTCGCAGACTCGACCATGGTGAGGGCTGGATTGAAATCGGTCCCACCGGCCGGATTGCTCAGGCTCAGCGAGCCGCCGTTGAGCAATACCGATGCCCCGCCCAGCGGATCAGCGCCCGCGCCCGATCCTTGCAAGCGCAGTCCACCCGCCCTCAGATCAATCGTTGTGCCATTCAGATCGTTTCCGGCATTGTTCAGAATCAGCGAGCCCGCGCCGTTCTTGGTCAGAATCAGGCCGGTGCTCGAGCCATCACTGATCAGACCGGTGTTAATATCCGCGGCCGTATCAAATCCGATGTTGTCGCCCGGATTGCCGGAGAGGGTTGTGCCGGCGAAATTGAGCGTTCTGCCCAGACCGAGGACGGTGAGCGTGGTGTTCCCGATGCGCGTCAGTGCCCCCAGGTTGTGCGTTGAAGCGGGCGCTGCCAGCGACAAGTCCAGCGTGGAACTCGCTGTGACGTTGACCGGATTTGCCGAAGCAAATCCACTGGCGCCACTCGCTGGCGTATTGTAAAGCACGCTGTTGGGGATGAGCTGTTTGCTGCCGCCAAAGGGCGTATAGGAAGCCGTGACGCCCGCCCCGCCGGTGGCCTCGCAGAACAGGATAGTGATGTCATGGTAACCAGCCGCCAGGTTCACGATGCCGCTGCGCTCGGTTGCACCCTGGTAAAAATCATTATTCACCACCTGTACGCCGTCGATAAAGATCATGCTGGCATCGTCGCTGGTGGTGAAGAAGCTGGTTGGACCGGCGTTGTCGATCCTGATCTTGCCCGACCACCGCGCGGCCACATTGTCGGTGGAATTGTCGCCCTGCGTGCTGAAGGGAGCGTTATTTCCAAAGTTGCTGTTGCTGAAGTCGAAAACGGTCACGCCCCCCGTGGTCGTGTTGGCGTTGAAGCTGGGTGTTCCGGGGTACTTGGTGCTGAATGCCGCCAAACTGATCAAGTCCGGATTGACGGCGCCAAAGTTGGTCGGAGCGCCGTCGTAATACTGTCCAAACAATCCGTTGGTCGTCGGAGTCTCGCCAACCTGCAATGTGCCGCCGTTGAGCGTAATCGTGCCCGTACTCAGAGCACTGCTGTTGGCCGACACCAGCGTACCTGCGTTCACGGTTGTCCCGCCGCCATAGCTATTGGCGCCGCGGAGGGTCACTGTGCCTGACCCATCCTTGGTGAGCGGCGAGCTGCCCCCGGAAATCCTGGCGCCAATGATGCCAGACTGAACCGCGTAAGAAGGCGCAGTGATAATGCCGGGCAGCGCAGGTAGAACAGCCGTGCCGTTGATGTTTCCGCTGGTAAGCGTGACCGGGCCAATGGAAATATTGTTGGTGCCGACGTCGAGCGTGCCGCCGCCCACGTTCAGGGCGTTGGAATTGGAAATGTTACCGCCCGCGCCAATGGTCAGCGTGCCCGCATTCACGTTCGTGCTGCCGCCGTAGGTGTTGGCCGCGCTGAGGGTGACGGTGCCCGTCCCCGTCTTGGTAAGTGAAGCGCTGCCGCCGGCGAGGATCGCGGAAATCGTTCCGCTCTGCACCGCGTACGAGGTACCGGTGAGAACGCCTCCGCCGGTGCCGGTGATGCTGCCCGATGTCAGGCTCACCGCATTTGCGGATGTGGAATTGGCCCCCAGCGCAAACGTGCCTCCGGCGACCGTCAGATTGCTCGAAGCATCGATGCTGCCCCCAGCGCCCAATGCCAGCGTGCCCTGATTCACCTGCGTGGCGCCGCTGTATGTGTTCGCCGCATTCAGGGTTACCGTGCCGGACGCACTGGTCTTCGTCAGGCCGCCCGGCCCGGCCAGGATCGCAGAGATGCTTCCAGCCTGCACTGCATATGAAGTGCCCGTTAGTGTGCCACCCGTGCCCGCGATACTTCCGCTAAAAAGGCTGACGGCGCCAACGGTCGTCGAAGCGGCTCCAATGTCAAACGTGCCGCCGGAGACCAGAAGATTCGACGCAGTGTTGATGGTGCCGCC
>JBGPEF010000064.1:0-15051 GCA_041482675.1 Tepidisphaeraceae bacterium
GAGAGGGCCGGGGTGAGGGCTGTTACAATACTTCTGATGCGTTGGTTTCTTCTTGCTCTGATTACCGCAATGCCGCTGGCTTGGGCTGCCGATCCCGCAGTCGATCAACCCAAAGCTCGCATCGCCTTCTTCCCCCTCTCCGGCAACGCCAAAGAGGAACTTCGCGAGCGCGCCGGCTTTTCCCTTCGCCAAAAACTCGACCGCACCGGCCAATATGAAGTGATCGACGGCCCAAAAATGCTCGAAATCGCCGCCGAAGCCAAAGAGCCGATCACCGCCTCGACACCGGCCGATGTCGTGATGGAATTGGGCAAGCTCGCCGACGCCCAGGTGCTCGTCTGGGGCGAGATGACCAACACCGACCGCGGCGCGGTGCTCAAGCTTCAGGTCCTCGACCTTCGCCCAAAGGATGCAAGGCCGCGCGGCATCGAAAAGATCATCAAGGAGCCCACCGATCTGCGTTTCGCAAGCGAAGAAATCCTCCAAACCCTCCCCGGCGTCGCCGCCTTCGAGCATCCCAACGAAGTGGCCGTTCAAAACGATGCCAGGGCGGAAGAACTCTGGAAAAAGAATCCCAACCTCGTGAAAAACGGCGACTTCTCCGCCGCCGGCGCCTGGCAGGCGATTTTCGCCGCGGAAAAATATGCCGTAGCCATCAGTCCTAATCCCCCTGCGATCGACAAGGTGAACATCTATCAATTTCCCGCCGAAAAAGGCGGCAAATCCAACAACGTCCTGGCCATGAACCTCTCGCGCTACTGTGCCGAGAACAACGGCATGGCCTGCCTCTCCGACGCGATCCCGATCAAATCCGACACCCGCTATCGCCTCAGCTTCCGCTACAAAAGCGACGGCCCGACGCTGCACGTCTTCGTCAAAGGCTACACCATGGGCGAGGACATCAACGGCAAAAAATCCGAGCGCGAAATCTACCGCCGCCAGGTGCCGCCAACTGGCGCGACCAGGGGGGAATGGGTGACGATCGTCGACGAGCTGAATCCCCAGCACGCCGCGTTTGAGGTGCAATATCTGCGGATCGATTTGTACGCGTATCTATCGCCGGGCCAAGTGTTCTTTGATGACGTGGTGCTGAAAGCGGTGGGGCAGCAGACGCACAAAGCCAAAGATGCGGCGATTAAGCCACCGACGACGCGGCCGATCGGTGCAAAGTAATTATTCCCTCACCACCCTCGCAAACTCCTCAATATCCCCAAAATTACTCTTCCATGTCGTATACATCACCCCCTCCACTCCCTTCACCTTGTTGGCCGACTCCAGCCACTGCTTCACCTGCTGCGGCTTGGCATCGTAGTACCCCGCGATAATTTGCCGATGCCCCCGATCCGCGAAAAACTTCAGCGACTGGTCCCGCTTCCCAAAATTCCAGTTCACAATCACCACCGACGGATCCAACCCCTCCCACGACCCGCTCAGATCCCCGCGCACCAGGTAATAATCCTTCACCGCATTGTGATACGGATCGAACATGTCGCTCCACACATAAACCCGCGACCCCTCCAGCAGCTTCGCGCATTGCTTCACGTTGTCGGCCAGAATCTGCCCCGCATCCATGTTCCGCTTCATGCACGCCTCATCCCAGTTCATGGTGCGGAATTCATCGTGGCTCATCATGTAAGCCCTGGCCCCAAACGCCTCCTTCACCCGCTTCGCCTGGTCGGCCAGCAATTCCATCGTCGCCGGCTCCGACGGACAGGCCGAAACCTGCCCGTCGTAAATGATCGCCGGGTGATACCACGACACCCGCAGCTTGGTCCCATCCGGCAGTTTCGTGCGGATAATCGGCGGCTCGTGCCACGCCGTATATTCCCCCTTCCACGGCTTGTTCCCCATCCGCGGATCGACAATCGGCTCATAGTCCTGCCCCGCGACGTATCCCTTCACCACGCACGGCGTCCCCGGCCGCCGCAGCACATTCAGCAAACCCACCTCCTCAATCTTCCAATCCTTCCACTGCAACTTCCCCTTCCCGCCGCCCCACACGCCCAGATAGATGTTCACCTCGGCGTTATCCAGTGAATTGAAAATCACATGATGCTCGGTCCAATCCTGGTTCCGTTTCACCCCCAGGTTCTGATGCTGAAGCGATGCCTTTCCGGCCAGCACGCTGATGTGCGGCTGCCCCGTGAATTCCTCGGTCCGAACCCTGGCCGAGATGTGATAACACCGAAACGGCGCGACCTTCAATTTATAATTAATCCGCCCGTTCTCCTTGAAATCGGCCAGCGTCGCCACGCCATCGCTGATCGACACCACCTCATCCTTCCAGTCCGGCCTGGGCTTGAAACTCACCGGCGGATCGGCCACCAGCCGCGCCTCCCCGCGCTCCACCACAAACAGCGAATCCTTCACCGGCAACCCCTCGGCCAGATTCGGATCGTGCCACAGCAGATTGTTCGAGTAGCCCATGTCGAACATCGCCGGCACCAATTCCATCTTCAATTCCGCCGCCAGCTTTTTGGCCTTCTCCACGTTGCCGAAATACTGCTTCTCCATGCCGCCAAGGTCGCCAAGCTTGGCGAATTTCGAATCCGTCAGCAGGATGTGCGTATACCCCGCCTTCGCCGCTCGCCGCCAGATCGCATCGAGCTTTGGGATGCTCTCGTTGGTCTGGAAATTGGTGGAGTAATAGAGCCAAAGGTCCATTCGCGCATCCGCGCATAAAGGCGCGGGGATCAACGCTAGCAAAAATGAAGCGATCCATTTGATCATTCTCATCGACGCTTCTCTTCCTCCCCCAGCAAAGTTAGATATGGACGGTAAGAGTAAATGCGATTCCGTTCCAATCCTGTCTCTTCACGCAATAGTCCCCATTTTTCGAATCGCCCCACCAAATCGGCAGCGACCGGGTACGTCTTGCCGATCGCGGCCTCCACCTGCTTCACAGTTATCATCGGCTTCTCAAGAAGATGATCCAGCAGCACTTGTCCATTGGCCGCACGCGGTCGGCGGCTGACCATGCCCCGGTGTTTTTCCCGCATTTTCTGGATCTCACCCGCCATGGCCGCCGCTTCGGTGGCGACGCTGCGTACACCCTCCAGAAAGAATTCCGTCCACCCTTCCCAGTCTCCCTCATCCCTGACGCGCTGAAGATTGGCGTAATAGTCATCGCGCTTTCGCTTAAAATAATCCGACAGGTACAACAATGGTCGGCGCAGGACCCCCTTCCAGCATAGCCAGAACGTGATCAGTAACCGCCCCACCCGTCCGTTGCCGTCCAGGAATGGATGGATCGTCTCAAACTGCGCGTGTGCAAGCCCACATCTGATGAGCGGCGGCATCGGAGATTTGTCGTGCAGGAACTTCTCCAAGTTCCCCAGCATCGTCATCAATTCGCTCGGAGGAGGGGGAATAAATAGTGCTTCTTTCAACGAGCTGCCGGGAGGACCAATCCAATTCTGTGACCGCCTGAATTCCCCAGGTTCTCGCTCACCTCCTCTAACACCTTGCATCAGCTTTTCGTGGATTTGCCGAATCAACCTCAGCGAAAGCGGCAATGACCTAAGCCGCTCCAGCCCATGGTTCATCGCCGCCACATAGTTGACAACCTCACCTACATCCTTCGCCATCACTCGTCGCGCAGCATCCGCCTCAAATGCAAGTAAGTCAGTGAGCGAAGCCTGTGTCCCTTCAATTTGGGATGAATAAACTGCTTCACGACGAACGTACATTGCCACAAAACGGTCGGGATTTGGAAGCAATTCGGCCGCGGCATCCAGGCGCCCAATGGCACGATCGGCATCTGATAATAGATTCAGGAGCGTATCGTTTATCTGGAGGCGAGGCGTCGGCGGCAACAAAGCTGGGATGAAGGCCCGGTAGCCGGTCGGCTGCCGCACATAAAAGCCGGCGCGACCCTCCGGCCGTTCGGTTTTCTTGACCATCAACCAGTTCCAGTAGTTAAACTTTTTTTACTATACCGGCCGATCCCAATTCTTGTTAAAAATGGCATTTTCTTTAATAGTGCCCGCCTGACCCCCGTCCCGATGCTCGTGCTCGAGGATCAGCCGATTCCGTAGTTAAACCTTTCTTCTATAGCAGGTCGATCCCCCCACTCTTATTAAAGAAAATCAGGATATTCTTTAATAGTCGCGCCGCCGCACCCCCCTGCTTTAGTCCATTTCTTCAATTTGCACCGCCCTGTGCCGCGGCACATCCCGCCGAATGTTGCGGGGCTGATGTCTGTACAGCAATTCCTGCGCGCAGTTGCCCACCAGCACCAGGACAATCACTCCCACCACCAGCCCCGCCCCCTCGCGCTCCGTTCGCCTCTGCCATTCATATCCCGCCAGCGCGGCCAGCATCGGCGTGAAAAACAGCCACACCCGCTCCGTCTCGCCATGAAACGCCCCGTTGAATCCCGCAAACAGGATCGCCCCCAACACCGCCCAGGCAAAGACGCCCGGCATCCGATCCTCCACCCGCCCCCGCCACAGTGCTGGCAAGGCCATCAGCGCCAATCCCGACAGCGCATATCCGCTGCCGACGACATACGCCAGCACATGCCCCGTTGACCGCAGCGCATATCGCGTCGGATCATCAAAGCCGCTGCCGAATTTCTCCCGCTCATCGGCTCGGCCCTGCTGAAGACATTCATAGATGTTAAACCTGCTCCACGCATACAGCGCCACGAAAATCCCCACAAACACCACCGCGCCCACCGCCACCGTTCGCAGTGTGTTCCGCAGCGCCAGGCTTCGCGTCAGCCAGCCCCCGGCCACAATCAGCGCCATCACCACCCCCACGATCAGCGACGTGAAAACATACATCGTGAACGCCGCAAACGTGATCCCCAGCATCACCCCCGCCCACCATTCCCCCGTCCGCGCCCCACGCAGCAGCAGCCACAGGCAGATCACGGCCAGCGGGACCGCCGGCACGCTGAAATCCGCCCGCGTATACGACAGCACCCCGATCGCCGTCGAGAACAGCATCAGGCCGAGTGTTGCGGCCGCGCCTTTCATCCCCAATTCCCGCATCAATGCCCCCAGCGGCAGCGGCGTGAGGCACACCAGCAGCATCATCAGGTGATGCTGCCACGGGCGGATGTGCAGCGCCCTCACCAGATAATCCCGATACAAGACAAACCCCGGCGGATAATGCGCCAGCCGCGTCCCCTGCTCCGGCATGCGCTGGTCGTAGTCGTGCAGCATCTCCCGGATGCTCGGCTGCACTGCGCGCGTTGTCGGATTCGTTTCCGCCAAATAATGATGGTTTTCAAATGGCCGCAGCCATCCCGGTCCATCCGAGAGCGCAAACGAGACCGTTAATACCAGTTGCAGGAGCACAAACCACCACGCCGACACCCGGCCCGAAAGCAACCGCCCCCGCGCTGCCAGCAGCGCAATCAGCGCTGCCCCGGCGCCCAGGATCGGCCAAACCATGTATCGCACCAGCGGCCACGCGCTCACTCCATACAACGGCGCGTGTTTCGTCTGATACATCTTCCGAAAGTTCCCCACCTGATAGCCGCTGTGCTTGATATAACGGAGAAAGAGGATGTTCCACACCACCACGCACACGATCAGCGCACAGGTGATCAGCAGCAGCAGCGCCCACGTCGAGCGTTTGGGGCCGAGGATGCTGTCGCGAAAGTAAGCAATCGCCGCCACCACCCCCAGCACCGCCGCCGCGATTCCACAAATGTTTCGCCCGGAGGCAGTGCGCGTCTTAAGCAGCAGCAGGTGGATCACGCCCGCCACCAGAATCCACAAAGCCGCCACAATCCACGTCAACTGCCGCCGCTGATGCTGGACCGCCGCCCCTTCAACCCGTGCTGATGCAAGCATGAAACTCCACTGATGTGCGCATTGACCGCCGGCCATTGTCGCCGCAACATTTGCTCACGCAAGATGCCGCGCTTGCCGGCCGTCATCCCGCCATCATCTTCCACACATCAGCGCAGGCGAGGTAAAACCATTGAGGGGCCAATTGACAGACGTTGTCACGCAAAATGTCCTGCCCTACGCCGACCCTCGCGCCAACCACGGCCGCTGGGGGCCGTTCTCTTTCATGCCATCGATCCGCTCAATTGCGCTGATCATCGTGCTGATCGGCTCGTTCATCTGGGTGCGGGCGCGCCATCAGCCATGGGTTCACCTGGCAACTACAAAAATTCCCCAGAACTCGGACCCAATGCTCAATCTGATCAGCAACACACGCTCCGATACCAGTTTCAATTTCACTTTAACCCCCGACAATCATCTGCTCCTCGGCGGCAGGGATGGCAGGGTGCGGCTCTATGATTCCTCTGGCCGCTTCGTGCGCGATGTCTCCACCGTGCCCGCCCATTATCAGTTTCTGAAGGGTGGGACGCAGGTGCTTCTGCTTGAAAGGCACAAACCGGAAGGCGTGATCGTTGATGTGTTTGATGGCCGCGTGATCAAGACGGTGGCGAATCCGATCGTCAAAAATTACCAGATCCAATATTGCAATGACGATGCCTCGCGCGTGCTCACGTCGTATTCATTGCTGGGGACCCGCAAGTGGGCCATCTGGGATTTGTCGGCCGGCGAACATTGGAGCTCCATCAAACCGATCTTCGAAGGGCCCGACGAGATCACCGCGCCGGACTCACCGGATGGGAGTTATCTTCTGATCGACAGGTTGCCAACCAGCTACCGATCGCCACGACCCCGCATCATGTGGCTCAAGGATCTGAGGATCACCGATCCGCCGGAAGTAAGTAGTCGGGCGCAATATATCAGAAACTATCAAATCGCCATTGCCGGTATGTCGGCCCGTCAGCCGAGTGACTGCCGCCTCGAGGTGCGCAATGTGGTCACTGGGAAGCTTTTGCTCTCGGCCCCTTTTCCGCTGCTCCAGCGAACCAGCGGAGGGAATTTTTCGGTATCCAATGACGGCACTCTCCTGGCGGTCACTCATATGGCCGCTTCGCGGAGCTTCACCGATGTTTATGATCTATCCAGAGGCGTGCAGATTGGGAGCAGAGGTGTTGACAGGTGGCCCGCACCTCGATTCATTCCCGGGTCGCGCCATTTCATTCAGTATTCCTCCAAATACAATTCGCAGTGCATTTTTGATGACCCCGGCGCTGAGCCATTGATGCTGATACCCGGCTCCAAATACGGCCGATGCGAGGCGCCGAACAGCGGCCTCATCGTCGGTGTCAGCACGGACGAAGTTCATTTCTTTAAGCCGCCCGGCCCGGAGTGTCGGCTGTCGCGCCTCGGAATCCTCGGCATGCCGCACACCTGGCTGTTGATCGTGGCCGGATTGGCGACCGTGGTTTCTCTCATCTTTGATGCCCGCCGCCGCAGCGCTGTGACGATCGTTCCGCTGTGGATTTCGCTGCCCACCGGAATTCTTGTCGCGGCCGCATCTCTTTACACGCTGTTGTGGCTGATTCTTGGCCGCCGGGAACTCACGCCCGTGCCGCTTCTGCTTTTTGTGATGATTGCCCTCTCACTGGGTTCAAAATTCTGGCGCTGGACTTCGCTGGCGCTGCTCGCCGCCCTCATCCTGTGGTATGCAAACCTATTGCGGCTGTATTTTCAGCTCAGCCCGGCTGCGCCTTCCAAATTTCTGGATACTTTTTACATGTCCCCTCGGCTCCTGCCGCTGATCATTCCCGCCAGCTCCTCTGCAATCGCGCTGCTCCTTCTTCTGACGATGCTTCTGCGTCGCCCGCGGCATTCAGCCCGCCCCCAGGTCCTCCAGTAGCCGGGAATCGGGTTGAATTTTCTCCATCGGAAGCGCCAGCTGCTCCGCGAGGATTTTCCTCACGATCTGCCAGGCCTCGGTATCCGACACATTTTTGGCCGGCCGCTTGCGTCGCTCCCGCGCGGGCTGCCCTTCACGAAGAAGCCGCATGACCAGCGCATGCAAATCACCGGCGGTCCGTACCGCCGAGAAATCCTCATCGGGGATGGCAATGCCAAATTCGTCTTCGCATTCCATTATGATCTCAACCACATCGAGTCCCATGGCTGCTCACTCAGTGCAATTCGGGGGCCTCGCTTTGCTTCAAATGCCTCGCCTGCCGTGTCATCTTTGATTGTCGCGGCGCCTTTGGCGGCGACAAATCATTCTCAATCGCCGCAGCTACTTCTCCCTTATCGTTCCCACGCTCCTTGGTCAGATATTCACGCAACATTTCCGCCAGTGAATTGAGCGCAATTGCATGCGTGCGCCCGCATTTTTCAAAAAGCCACTGGCTCCACCGCATGAACTCCGCAAACGGCGATCCCTCTCTCCAGATCAGCGGCGTCGTCCGCACAAAATTCCCGCTGTTGGCCACCAGATCCCAATAGCGCGCAAACCGCCGCATCTTCTGGATCGTCTCAAAATTCATCGTCTTCGTTTGCAGAACTTCATATGGCGCGTGCGGACTGTAAACCATCCCCCACTCCCGATCGTGCCGCACAATCGGCGTCCCCCGCAGTCGCTTGAGAATCCCCACCTGAATCTCCTGCGGCGACAGCGCCACCAGCCGATCAAATCCGGCCGCGAAACTGGCCAAATCCTCGCCCGGCAATCCCACGATCAGATCCGCATGAACATGCACCCCCGTTCCGGATCGTAAAAACCGCAGATTCTCCTCCACTTTCCGATTGTCCTGCCTGCGGCTGATCCGCTCGGCCACTTCATCGTTAAAAGTCTGAATCCCCACCTCAAACTGAAGCGCCCCGGCCGGAAATTGCCGAATCAGCTCCCTTAATCCCTCCGGCAGCCGATCGGGAATCATCTCAAAGTGCAAAAACAGCTCCGGCTGATACCGCTCCAGAAAAAATCCCAGAATCCGCTGCCCGATCTTCAAATTCAGATTGAACGTCCGATCCACAAACTTAAAATGCCGCACCCCCCGCTCCAGCAGCGACTGCATCGCCTCAAGAAACGCATCCAGCGGCACATTCCGCACCGGCACATCCAGCGATGACAGACAAAACTCACACTTAAACGGACACCCCCGCGACGCCTCCACATAAATCACCCGATGCGCCACATCGCGCTCATCATAAAGCTCATAAGGCAGCTTTATAGTTTTTCCTGAACCCTGAACCCCGAACCCCAAACCCTCAAACTGAGGCAACTCCGCCGCAATCACCTTCATCAACGGCCGCCGCCCCTCCAGAATTCCTCGGCACACTTCCGCAAACGCCAGATCCGCCTCCCCCGTAATCACATAATCCGCCAGCCTGCAAATCTCCTGCTGATCCATCTCATAACTGACTTCCGGCCCGCCCACGATCACCACAATCTCCGGCCGAACCTTCTTCAGATCCGCCACCAACTTCGTCGCCGGCTCCACATTCCAGATATAAACCCCCAGCGCGACAATCTTCGGCGACTGCGCCAGGATCATCTCCAGCATGTCGATCGGCCGCTGATTGATGTCAAATTCCACCAGCGCTGCCCGTTCCCGCAGCGCCCCCAGGTTGGCCATCAGATAGCGCAGCCCAAACGCCGCATGGGCATAGCGCGCATTGAGAGTGGTCAGAACGATATCGGGCACACCTCTATCATACTGCCCGACTCACCCCTTAATCATCCCATCCCGCAAGGCGATCTCCCGGGCCACCGTCACCCCGCTGTTGAGCGCGCCTTCCATATAGCCCACGAACTTCAGGCAGTTGTATTCCCCGGCAAAATGCATCTGCCCATAGGCCTCGCGCAAAACCGGCCCCATCGTCGTCACTTCTCCCGGCGCGGGGAACGAATATCCCCCCAAAACCCACGGGTCGGCCGGCCAATCCATGAAGCGCGACTTCTGAAAATTATCCACAAATCCCGGCATCATCGCTTCCAGGATCAGCCCATAGCGCTTGTCCCGATCCCCCGGACTGATCTTCCGCGCTTCCTCCGCCACCGGCCCGCCGGAAAATGCGCACAACACCGCCTGGCCGGCCCCCTGCTTTTCGGTCGCATCCCACGTGCTGCTGATTTCCAGATCGGTATGGCCGTTGGGCGAATACGTCTTTCGCGCCCAGTATGCCTCCTTCACCGTCGCCAGATATTTGATGGCCGCCCCCATCTGCGGCCGCAGGCCTTCGGGCAATTCGGGGAAGAAGAAAATCTTCCTCCACATCGTCGGCGGAATCGCCAGCACCACATCATCGCACTCATGCGGCTCACCATCGGCCGTGCTCACCACCATCTCCCGCTCTTTCGCCCGAATCGCCACCACCGGTGCTTTGTGCGAGATCCGATCGACCCCCAGCCCCGCCGCCAGCTTTAATGTCAGCTGACTGCTCCCGCCCAGGCACCGATAGGCTTCGCTGTCGGTCCAGTATTTTTCCACTCCGCCACCCTTCACCTGCGTCAGGTTCCCCAGATAACTCTGCCGCGCCAGCGCTACGTTGTTGGTCCCCTCCAGCTCGATCTGGATCAGCTTGCGGCAAAGCTCCGAACATTTCACGCTCGCCAGCCACTGCGCTGTCGACATCTGATCCAGCTCGATCGAGTTGTCGCTCTTCCACGGGAAATCCGCATCGATTTTGGCCGCCGCCCCGTTCATCGTCGAAAGCGCCGCGGTCATCTCCTCGGTCAGCGCCCTGGCCTGCCGATCGTCCAGCTTTTTGCCGCCAATGATGATCGGCGTGGTCTTTTTGTCTTCGGTCACCGGCGCATAATCCAGCCCAAACATCTGCTTATAGGCGGCCCAGGTGGGATGGTTGCCCCCGATAAATTCCCCGCCCCCTTCCACCACTTTCCCGTTCACCACATCCGGCATGCTCAGCACCCGCCCGCCCAGGCGGCTGCGCGCCTCATACACGTGCACCTTATATCCCGCCGCCAGCAGCTCATTCGCCGCCGCCAGCCCGGCGAATCCGCCGCCCACCACGATCACCCGCCGCTGGCTTTCAGATGTCAACGAAGTCGAGCTGGAGCTTCTTCCCCCGCTCTTGCAGCCGCTGATCAGCATCCCCGCGGAAGCCGCCATCGTCGCCTTAAGCACATCGCGACGGCTGGGACCATCGTTCTTCGGGCCATAACGCTCCAGAAGACGGGCGTAGAGTGAGCGAGCCATTGAATTGTCTCCTTCCCTGACCATCCGGCGAGATGGGTTCTAATTTACGGCGACAAGCGAAACGGAAGGGAGGGTGATTGTCAAGGATTCATCGCTATAGCGCCAACGCAGGCTCCGCTTCAGCGAACCGCTCCAGCGCTGTGCCCTCGAGCGCACGAAGCGGATTTACCACAATCGCCTGAGCCATTTCATGATCCCCCCTTTCCCGCTCGCTGCTCCTCCCGATCCAATTTCCGCACCAATTGATCCTGAATCGCCCCCAGCCGCGTCATCGCCTCCACATTCTGCCGCACCACGTCGATGAGCTGCTCGAGCTGCACCCGATCGCCCAAAATCCGCACGTGCGCCTCATCAAGCTGCTCCTCGCGCTGGCGGCTGGTCTTTCTTTCCCACAGCCACATCGCCCCCATCAATCCCGCCGCGCCAAAGCTCGTGAAATCCGGCCAGGACGTTTCTGCTAACACCCTCATCAACCACACAATGCACCCCCTTTCAGGAAATCTTGATGTTCGTGCACCGTGGGTGGCATGGGCAGGCGTACTCGCATGCCCGTGCTTTGCCCACTTCGCACGGGCATCGGAGTACCGCTGCCCATGCCACCCTTCAATGAAGTCTGGCGCGAGCACTGGCAGCAAGCTGCCAGTGGCACATTCAATCACACTCTCGCCAACTCCAGCACATTCAATGTCCGCGCCACATCCGCCCTGCCATCGCCGTCGGTATCCAGCTCCACCCGCGCCCGCGACAGCGAGCGCCGATACAGCCGCTCATACAAATCCGCCCGCATCGACAGCGGCTCCGGCGCAGAAGAAGCCGCCGCCAGCGCGTTGTAAATCATTTGCAGCGTCCCCAGCGCGCACGGCCGCCGCAGCGCTTGCGCATTGACAACCACGGCCGGCGATTCATCGTCGGGCTCGATCCCGGCCGCGCGGCTGATCAGGTCGCTGACCACCCTCCGCTGCGGCCAGAACGTCCGCACCGCGAACGCCAGATCCGCCGCCGTCCCCACCGGACTGGCCACCACGCTCCCCGAATCCGGGAACAACCCATCGTAAAGCACGCTCAGCGTCAGCTCGGTGGCGCTGTTGACGCTGACAATCGGAAAACTGCCGGCCAGAGCGCCGCTGAGCACGATCACCTCATCGCTCACCACGTGCGCGCTGCTCAACGAACCCGCCGCCAGCGTAAACGTCGTCCCCGTCAGGCTTCCCGTCCCGCTCAACAGCAACTGCGACGCGAACACCGCATCGCGAAAAATATTTGGCTCCCAGTGGAGCAGATCGACATCGCTACAGTAAACCATCTAAGCCTCTCTTTTCTCTCTTGTTCTGTTTTGAAAAAATGTGGGGGGTGGGGAAGCGGAGGAGGAACCGAACAACCGCTTTCCCCACAGACCCCCACGACACTCACGACATTCACAACCCGCACAATGCACACGCAGGGGCGGCTTCAGCCGCCGCCCTCTACGACCACCCGCTGATCACCCCATGCGCATTCACAGTGCGCAGTTCCGTCGTGTATTCACCGATGACCTGCCCGCTCTCGCGATCCCCCGTCGTCGCCAGCGGCCGGAAATGGAAGCTCCGACCCGCCAGCGGCAGCACCTCGATGCGGCTGCTGTCCAGGAACAGAATCATCCCCTTGGGCACCCAGCGGCTCATCACGATCCGACAGACGCCAAAGTCGCTCTCGTAAATGCTCACCAGGTTCTTCAACGATTCGGTCTCTCCCCCGAAGCGCCGGCTGGGCATCACGATCTGATTGATCGCGCGCTTCTGCACGCCGCCCAGCACGATCAGATCCACCTGGCCGGTGCTCTGCTTCCAGATGTTGCGCAGCGCCGTGTTCAACTGCTCTTCGGTCACGCTGCTGTCGCCCGGGAATCCGTTGACGCCCGGCGAAAACTTATTGGTCGTCAGATGCGGGATGATCCCCCGCATCGTCCGCCGCACCGTCGAGCTGCCTTCCTGCGTGGCCGCCGGCGCCCTGCCGTTGATCACGCAATTCTCCAGGTCGCGCAACAGCTCCCGCGTCCGCTGCTGCTTCTGGTAATTCAGCTCATCCTTGATCCCCAGTTGCCGCACCGCCAGCTCCGATCCGCTCACTTCCACGGTCGATGCGAAAATCTGCGTGTAGTTGATCTTCCTCGACCGCGCTGTGAACCGCGCTGACGATGCATCATCCCCTTCCAGGGCTGCGTTCCCCAGGATGCTGATCGGCGTCGCGTTGGCCAGCGCCGTCGCCGTCGATCCGCCATAGCCGCGAACCACCGTCACTGTCCCGCCGGAAGTATCCACCGCCGTCACCAGCATCACTTCCGTCGATCCATCCAGTTGGATCTGGTCCCCCACCCGAAACCGCGACGCATTGCTCACGCCGAATGTCGTATCCGTCAGCGCGTTGGTGTACACCGTGTCGTTCACCGTGTCGGTGTTCGGCAGCAGCGTATCCTCCAGCCACTCGTGCAGCGTCGAGCGCGCCGGCCGCGTCGCGTCACCCAGCGCATCCAGCAGCGGCGTCTCGAACGGCGCGTTGATCGACACCAGGTCCGCCACATCTTCCGCGACTTCCGGCAGCCCCGCGCCCGCCGAATAAGTCGCCTTCCCCGTGAACCCCATACATGCCTCCAATCATTTCTGGCGGGAAATTTTTCAAAAATGCGTGAAGGCGGCCCCCGCCTCACCGCCTCCACGCGAAAAACCCAAACCACCCTCCGGTGCATCCCTCTTCCCTCCTCTCCCCTCTCCCGGTACTCCGGGAGAGGGCAGGGGGAGGGTTCTGCTGATTTCACCTCATCGCGCTCCTCAGCCGCAGATACTCCACCATCATCTTCCGATTCCGCGCCCGCATCAGCTCCCGGGCCATCTCGTGCAGCCTTTGCGCTGCATCCTCCTCCCTCTTCACCGGCACCGCCGCCGCCGGCGGCGACGAAAACGCAGCCCCCTCACCCCCACCAATCTCCACCTTCACCTCGCTCATAACCCTCCTCCTTTCCTGAGAATTTTCCCGATTCGGTAGCGCCTTGTAGGGGCGGCTTCAGCCGCCGAAGGAAAGCGCATCCGAAACCTCAAATCTCTCAGCTTCTCCTGACCCATCCTTCGGCGGCTAAAGCAGCCCCTACGCCCCGCTTCCGACCTCCCTCAAATCGCAAATCGCAAATCAAAAATCGCAAATCAATATCCCAATTCCCTCAGCACCACCTCCTTCGGCACCCCCAGCCGTGTCTTAATCTCCCCCTCCTGTAACTTCTCCACCTCGTTCTCCGGCAGCGGGCTCGGCCAATGCAGCTCCACCCGCCTCTCCTGGGGCGTCGTCGCGAACAATCCCGCCTTATCCAGCCACCCCAGCGCCAGCTCGATCATCCTTTGCAACCCCACCCCATACGTCGTCCGCTTCTTCTCCGTCTTCGCCAGCAGTGAAATCAAAGTCAGCCGCAGCGCTGCCGCACTCGTTAATCGTCCAATCCGATTCTTGATCGCCCCCGCCGCGATCGGCGAAACCCCGCTGGTCTTGTCCAGCGCCTCCCGCAAATCCGCGATATGCAACGACTCGGCCGGATTCTGCGCATCCCCCCCAAACTCGATCACCTCCGCCGCCGGATTGTCGCTGGTCCACATCCGCCCCGGCCCCACCGGCAACTGCGTGAACTCATCGATCCCCTTGCCGAGATACATCTTGAACGACTGCAACGTAATTCGATTCGCCCGATCCGATAGCCGCGTGTTCAATTCATCCTGAAGCGGAATCAGCCCCTCGACTTCGCTCACGCCCGCATACTCAAACGGCACCGCCGTGTTCTGAATATGCACCAGCGGAATCTCGCCCAGCGAATTGTCCCCTTCCGCGATCAGCACTTCATTCTCATATCGCTGCCACCGACTGGCTGAAATAATTTCCGTGATGAGTAAATCATCATCCGAATTGTGCCGCCATTCCGCCTCGCCGCCTGACCACTCTCCCGAAATTCTCAGCAGCCGCTCCCACCACCTGCGCTTTGTCACGCGCCGCGTCGCCGGCTGGTTCGGCTCCGCCGCCATCCGATA
>JBGPEF010000065.1:0-15049 GCA_041482675.1 Tepidisphaeraceae bacterium
CCGCAATCGCAAGCTGTATCGCTGCCCGTTTGACCCGCCGCCTTTTCGCTTTGGGGGTCCGCAGAATCTCACCAGCTATTGCATGAATCGGGCTGTGCTGGGGGTGGATCCCTTTACGAATGTTTACACTTACCGGCCTTCCTGGAAGATCACGCAGTTTAAGCCCGACGATATCCTGTTCTGGGAATCAGACGAAAGACTGTCGGTCTGGAACGACGGTTGTAACAACCCCGGCGAGGGTATCACCGCGCGCCATGGCTCCATCAAGCTGGCTGGAGGGACGACGGCCGGGACCTAAAGGCGGCGGGCGCGATTGTGGGTTGCGTTAGCGGGAATGCGGAATGGATAACGGTGAACGATTTCTACAAGGACGCCAATGGTCCCGACGGGGGCCGCGTGCGGTGCGGGCCATATTATCGCCGCTAGGAATGTCGTCCGATTCCTGGCTGACGCGATAAGCGCAGCCACTGCACGCCCGACCACAAAACCAGAAGGATTATCAAAAGGCTGAAGGCGACGGGGACAGGGGCACGATTTCCGCGCAGGCTGAAGATCCAACCAATCAAGCCGAGGATGTAAAGGATGAAGGCGCAGAGGGAGATGAGGAAATCGAATTTGAGCTTGTGCTGAGCCAGCAAGAGCAGGGATTCGGTCAGGAGCGGGACAGCGCCGATATAGAGCGTCCAGCCGGCCAATAATGACTGGAGAAGCCCAGTCCACCTCGCTGAATCCGCGCCGCCGAGCTTCGGGCCAAAATAATACAAGGCGACCACGGGGATGCCGAAAATCACACATTGGGCGAAGCGATATTTGTGCTCGCGAAGACGCTCAGAGGCGGGGCGATCGAGAATCGATTGAATGCTGGGGGGAGGAGCGTTCACGAAAGATCAGTGGGCCGCCGGATCGGCCCGGCCCTGGGTGAAGCCGGTCGCGCGATAGCCCGCTTCGGCAACCGAATCGACCAGTTGGCGGATTTTGACCTGGTCGGGATCGTAAAGAATCGATGCTTGGCCGCTGGCGAAATCGACCTCGACTTCATGGACCCCGGGATTGGCCTGGAGCGTCTTCTTGATCGACTGCTCGCAGCGATGACAGTGCATCCCTTCGATCTTGATGAGGACAAACTGGTCGTTATGAGTGTCGGCCATTGGTGCTGGCTCCGCCAGTTTTAGATGACGCAAAGTGTATGCGAAAGAAGGGCCGCCGACAAACAGAAACTGGGGAAGGGGCCGAGGGGCCAGATTGACCACGGGGGACGCGACAGCCGCGACTTTTTATCAATTGATGCGGGCGGACTGGAGCACTGCAGACGAAAGCCGGCCGGATTTTCCCAAAACGAAGGCATGGAGGCATGGACTTTGTTTATGGGTTGGGCGTACGACCCGTTTTCCCGTCCCACCGCAAGGTGGTTTTCGCGGTGGAGTGGGAAACGCTGTTTTTAACTTGCCCGCGCATACCGATCCCATCCGCTTCAACAGTGGATTCCGGATCGGACACCATAGCCCGCGGCTGACGCCGTCAAACGCGTCAGCCGTTTTTTTTATGCCCGTTTAACCGCGGAACGTGAGATCGTTGGCCTGGAGGAAGAACTCGATGTCATCGCCCCCAAACCCCATCAGGCGAAGCAACGTGACCAGAACCAGCCTGATCCCCTGCCACACCCCCGGGGCCTGCCAGATGATCATGAAATAGGCGAAGAACAGGAAATTGCTCAGCGGCGCCGTGGTGACGCGGATGCGCACGTCATCCGGCAGGAATGGGGCGATGGCCTGGAAGCCGTCCAGAGGCGGCACGGGGAAGAGATTGAGGATGACGGCGATGAGTTGAAGGACGGCCATGGAGCCGAGGAAAATCTGGAGATGGCTCCAGCCTTCCGGCCCGGCGTTGGGGTCGAGCCAGTGGAAATGGGGATGGAGCGGCAGCGCGCAGGCGATGAACAGGATGAAATTCATCGCCGGCCCGGCCAGAGAAACGGCCGTGTCCCAGAATCGGCTCCGAAGCAGATCGCGGCGGATGTAGGTGACGCCACCGGGCAGGGGAATGCCGCCGAGAAACAGGACGACAACAGGCAGGATGAGCGAGAAGACGGGATCGATGTATTGAAGCGGATTGAGCGTGAGTCCGCCGCGCTCGCGGATGGTGTAGTCGCCGCCCCAGTAGGCCACGACGCCATGGGCGAACTCGTGCAGAATGACCGAAATGATCCAGCCCACCAGGACCGCGCCGAAGAGGCGAGGATTGCCGATCGCCAGCATCGCGGAATTGTAGGGTGCGGCTCGCCGCGCCACTATGCCGTTTTACTTTTTCTTCCCGCGCTCTTACGCTTCTGTCGGGCCTGCGATGATCATTCTCATCGATAACTACGACTCCTTCACCTACAACCTCGTGCAGAGGCTCGGGGAGATCGACCCGAAACGGCCCATGAAGGTGTTTCGCAATGACAAGGTGACGATTGACCAGATCGAGGAGTTGAAACCGACGCATATCGTGATTTCACCCGGGCCATGCACGCCCAAGGAAGGCGGCGTCTCCAACGACGTCA
The DNA here is from genome assembly GCA_041482675.1 of Tepidisphaeraceae bacterium. Classification (GTDB taxonomy): domain Bacteria; phylum Planctomycetota; class Phycisphaerae; order Tepidisphaerales; family Tepidisphaeraceae; genus JBGPEF01. The sequence continues at coordinate 2,543 of JBGPEF010000065.1, forward strand.
TCAAGCATTTCGCGGCCAGAATTCCCGTGCTGGGGGTCTGCCTGGGGCATCAGTGCATCGGCTACAGCTTCGGCGGCATCGTCGAGCGCGCCGGGCGATTGATGCACGGCAAAACCGACCAGATTCATCACGATGGCAAGACGATTTATGCGGGAATGCCCAATCCGTTCACCGCGACCCGATACCATTCGCTGATCATCCGCAATGGAACCATGCCGGCCGAATTTGAGGTCGGCAGTTGGACCGACCAGGATGAGATCATGGGCGTCCGCCATAAAACCTGGCCGCTGGAAGGGGTGCAGTTTCACCCAGAGAGCTTCCTGACCGAGCACGGGCAGACGCTGCTGGGGAATTTTTTGAAGAAGTAGGGTGGGCACAGCCCACCGAGGTGCTGCACATGAAGCGTCGCCTCCCAAGGTTCCTCACGCGCTTCTGGTTTCTCTCCCTGCTGCTATGCATCGCCATCCTTGTGATCTGGGCCATCAGCCAGCGCATCACTACACCGGCCACGCCATCCACCTTTGCAATTCAGGCTGCCCTGAGCAAAAGGATTCCCCAAGTCAGTTTCATGGAAGCCCAATTTCGGGACAGGCTTGATTTTCTAAGTGATCAGACTGGAATTCAGTTTGAACTTGACGCCGAGGCGTTGGATCCCATTGATTACTCCGGGACTCAACAGGGCATCCGCTTCGCAGCCACAAATGCGACCGTCGGTGAAATACTGAGTTCCATGCAGACTGCATTGAGCCCGAGCCTGCACTTCTGGACCCACGGTTCGGAAATCCGGCTTTCTGTCAAAGGAACCCCATGGCACGCTTGGCGCGAAGAGCGGCGTGAGCCAGACTTTGTTTTTCAGTACCAGCAGAAAACGGCGGGTAAGCCCACATCGCTCCCTCATCCACTGTGGGAAGGAGTGGCCGGTTCACATCGCTATACATTGGTGACCGCACGCGGCGGCTTGCGACTGTGGATCACGCCCCCCGATCCCGCCGCCATCTACCAACGGGGAATCGCCATTGGCAACGCAAGCGATCCAGAAGGCTTGAAGGTATTTGATTTCGCCGGTCTCTCCCTCCGGCGTAGTGGGTCCCCGCTCAATACTCGGCTCATCACCGTGCCCTTCTGGTTATTCGCCGCCATCACCGCGATCCCACCATTGCTCGCCCTACGAAGAAAACTCCATGAGCGGCGTTGCTGGCACCTGGCGCGCTGTCCGTCCTGCGGATACGATCTTCGCGCCACCCCCAATCGCTGCCCCGAATGCGGCCGGGCGCGGCCTCAGCCTACCGCTACTGCTTCGGCGCTTCCGCCGCCTTAAGAATCTTCACTCGGATATCCTTGAACTGCACCACGGTGGGAGGGCCGCTGTGCAGTTGCAATCCCAGAATCCCCTGTGCATCAAACTGCTTCGGATCATTGTCGATCACTTCCGCCGCCAGACGATCATCCACCTTCAGCGTGATGCGATTGCCGATGCAGATCAGGTGATATTCGTGCCACTCTTCGAGTTTGAACCATGCCTCGCCCGCGGCCTCCTTGATCTGCTCCTTCGTCGCTTTTCCATTTTCATCAAACGTCGTCCGCTCCCCGCGCAGCGCCAGCGTATCCCGGCCATGTTCATCGTAGAGCCGCACCAGCCACGGGCTGACGCCGCCGACATTCAGATTGTTATCCACCTGATATCCCGCGATATCCCAGCCATTGGCCAGCAGCTTGCTTCGAAACTGAAAACCGTTGTTGATCGCACCCTCGCCGCGCACTCTGGATTTGAGCTTCAGCTCAAAGTCGGCGAGCTGCCCATCGGGCGCATCTTTGCCGCCCTGCCAGATGAGGTAGCGATTGTCTTTAAGCGGATGCTCTTTGGTGATGGTGGCGGTAATCGCGCCATCCTGCACCGACCAGTAACTCGCATCGAATGTTTTCCAGCCCTCGAGCGTCTTGCCATCGAAAATCGGCTGAAAACCCTCCTCATCCGCGGCGAACGACACCGCGGCCATCAGACCCACGAGAAACAGCCAATAGGAGAGTCGAAAACGAATCATCTCACTCCCATCAGCACTTCCATCGTCAACTGATCGAGTCGCTCATACGGCAGCGGAACATTCGCCAGCTCAACGCGATCCAGCGGCTCGGCCAGCAGCTTTTTCGCGTTGGCAGAGCTGTATTTGCGAGTGAGCTTGGAGATGCCGTTCTCCTCGGTGTTGATCTGCTTGATGATCGCCTGAATCTCCTTATCGGTGTTCCAGCGCTCCGCCTTTTCTTTGAGGATCATGTAAGTCCGCATGCAGCCGCGGGCGAATTCCTTCACATCGTCGTAATCCGACTGCCGAAAGGCGTGAGCGTCGAAGTGGCGCGGGCCGTTATAGGCGTAATCCTCCAGCAGCTTGACCAGGAAAAACGCGTGTTTGAGATTCACTGAGCCAAAGCGGAAATCCTGGTCATAACGGCCAAATTCCTGATCGTTGAGGTCGATGTGGAACAATTTCCGCGCCTCCAGCGCCGCCGCCACCTGATGCACGAAATTCAGGCCGGCCATGTGCTCGTGGGCCACCTCCGGATTCACCCCGCACATGTCCGGATGATCGAGCGAAGGGATGAAAGCGAGATACGATCCCGTGACCGCGAAATAAATATGCCCGCGCGGCTCGTTGGGCTTGGCCTCGAAGGCAAATCTGTAGCCGTACCCCTGCTCGATGCTGTATTCGCAAAGAAAATTGATGGCTTCGCGAAAGCGCTTGATGGAATCGACCGGATTCTTCGCGGCGTCTGTCTCAACGCCTTCCCGCCCGCCCCAGAAGACATAAATCTTCGCCCCAAATTCGGCCCCCAGGTCCATCGCTCGCATGGTTTTCTGAACGGCATAGGCGCGGATACGGGCATTGTTGCTGGTGAATGCGCCATCCTTGAAAACCGGATCGCCAAAGAGATTGGTGGTGGCCATGGGGCAAACCAGGCCGTTGTCCTTCAGCGCCTTTTTGAACGATCGCACGATGTCATCGCGCTGCGTCTGCGATGCGTCGATGGGCACCAGGTCGTTGTCGTGGAAGTTCACGCCATAAGCGCCGACTTCACCGAGCAGGTCGGCAATTTCGACGGGCGAGATCGGTTCGCGCGTCGGCCCCCCAAATGGATCGCGGCCGACATTGCCCACGGTCCAGAGGCCGAAAGTGAATTTCATTTTGGGATCGGGATCATACTTGGCGGGCATAATTATTCTCGTTGTAGAGTAAGGAACTACGCGGCATCAACTACGTCGGTGACAGACGTCGGCTGCGGGACTGGCTCGTTGCTTTCGCGAAGGGAATCGACATAAAGATTGACTGCGTCTTTTATATTCGCTTTCACTTCGTCGATCGAATCTCCGGACGTGGTGCAACCCGGCAGGTCCGGGACGTAGGCGGAATAACTTCCGTCATTGGCCCTTTCGATAACGTAGACGTACTTCATAACTACCTCACTTCAATCCGGCTTGTCGCAATATCGCATTCTCAGTGCCTTTGGGGACTTCCCGATTCAATTTTCCACCTCCCGCGACCACGATTGCGCCTGGCCGGGATGGGTGTTTTGTACAACATATGACTCCCAGCCCCGTAGCGTTGAAAATACCAGCCCGCAGCCTCCAATTGCTTGATTAAATCGCGATATTTCACTTGCCGCTGAATTTTAGCAAGACTGGCGGGCAACTGCGAGAAGGCTGGACGTGAGCCAATGGGCCGGATTCAATGGCGACATGAATCAGCACGTCAACGTGCGCGTGGACTTGCCCCGGATTCGCCAGGCCGCAGTGGGAATTGCGCGCAAAACCGGCGTGGACGTGCTGGCGGTGATCAAGGCCGATGCCTATGGCTTGGGCGCTTACGAAGTAGCCGCGGCGATCGCGGAGGTGGTCGCGGGATTCTGCTCTTTTTCACTGCGGGAAGTGATCGAGGCAAAGCTGGATCGGGCCTGGCGCAAGCCGTCAATTCTGCTAGGGCCGCCGGGATCGATGGTGCCGCAGGATTACCTCTCGCACGACGTGCGCCCGGCGGTTTCGACAGAGGAACAGGCCAAAACACTGCGCAAGGCCGATCCGATTGTCTGCGTCGACGCGGGAATGCAGCGATTCGCCTGTCCGCCGGAGATGGTCGATCGGGTGATCGCCGCCGGAAATTGCCGCGAGGCCTTTACGCACGCACCGGCGATGGAGCAGGTGCGGAAACTGAAAGAAATCACCGCGGGAAAGGGCCTGCGCCTGCACGCGGCCGCCTCGAGCTTGCTCAATGAAAAGGACGCCTGGCTGAATGCGGTTCGGCCGGGAATCGCCATTTATCGTGATGCGGTGCGCGTGGCAGCGCGGCTGGTCGAGGTGCATGAATCGCGCGGGCCGGCGGGATATACGGGTTTTGTTTCGCCGAGGTTTGGCGTGATTCTATGTGGGTATTCGAACGGCTTGCGCAAGGGGCCGTGCATGGTCAACGGAATCCGCCAGCGCGTGCTCGAGGTGGGAATGCAATCCGCGTTTGTTGAAATCAGCGAGAAGGATCGAACTGGTGATGAGGTGATTTTACTGGGGGATGGCCTGGCTCCGGAGGATGTCGCCGGCGAGTGGGGATGCACGCCACACGAGGTAATTGTGCGGCTGTCAAAAAGCGGCGAGCGGCAATACGTGAGATAGATCTACTTGTTATATCGCCCACCCCACCCAGGCCAGGCCATTCCGCGAAAATCATAGCAGGCCCAGCACTCCAGGCGGCGAACGAGAATTCCGCGCCGAAGGATATCGCAGGAAACGAGCAGTTCGATTCGACCAAAAGCCTTTCGCAAATCGTCATTCATCGGGCCAACGTAAATCGCATCACGGCCCCTGAGCAGCGGGTGGTCTAAACGGCGATCAAGCCAGATATCAAACTGGCTGTAGGGTTCGCGATTGGTGCCGGTGAAATAGGAGCCAGCGCAGAATGTGTCGGGCCTGCCGCGCATGTAGAAAGCCAGTTCGGCGGCCACCTGATAGTCGGGCGCGATAATCATCGATGCCGGCCCGATGGCTTCACGCCGGTCGGAGAGAATCTGGCCGGCCTCGGCCCACCCTTTGATCTTGGCCGTCGGATCCAGTTTTTGGATGGAAATTCTCAATGACCCATTGCTCTTCAGGCGATTGACCAGTGGATAGAGAATCTGCGTGTAGTGAGCAATCAGAATCATGGCCAAACCGGCGGTGGCGCAGGGGTAAAACAGCATTCGCCAGCGGTTCCAATTTTGCCTGAGGAAATCACCGGTGAGGATGAAAAATGTGACGTAGGCGGCCGCGGCCCAGTTGGCGGCGGGATTGGCGCGAAAGCTGGAGATGAATACCGCCATGAAAATCGGCAGGCCAAGGCACAGGAGAAATCGCCTTGAATCGCGGCCTTCTTCATCTGCGCTGAAGAGCGCCCAAATGATCGCCGCGAAAACGACGATAAAGAGCGGCCCGATGACGCCGAGCTGGCCAATCCAAAAATCGAGCAGGTTGCTCCAGTGAAATTCGCCGGCCCGTGCGCCGACATCTTCGCCGACATGCAGAAACGTGACCCAGTTGTGGTGGGCGTTCCAGATAAATACTGGCATCGCGCAGACGGCCGCGATGAGGATCGACAGCCACGGCCAGCGGGTGCGAAGCAGGTGCCGATGCGCCGGGCTGAAAATCAGAAACGCCAGCAGTCCGACCAACCAGAGGGGCATGGAAAACTTCGTGAGTGTGCCCACGCCCACGGCCAATCCGACGCCAATCCACGCCCAGCGGCGCGAGTTCCAGATCGCCGCGCAAGCGCAGCAGGTTGCCGTGGCCCAGCAGAATAAATAGGCCGGATCAGTGGTCATGATCAATCCGGCGGCCAGGAACATCGGCGTGATATAACTAAGAAGTGTGGCTACGAGCGCGAGCGCTTCGCTCCCAAATAGTCGAAGCGCCAGCCAATAGGTCATGATCGCAATGCCAGCGCGCAAAAAAACCGCCGGATAGCGCACGCCGGGCATCGTGTCGCCAAAGACCGCACAACTGGCGCGAATGAGGCACGCGGTTGCCGGGCCTTTGCTGTAATAACTCAGATCGAGGTGTCGCGACCAGTCCCAGTAGTAAGTCTCATCTTCAGCCAGATCGATCGGGCAACGCCAGGTGAGATAAAATAAATGAAAGACCACAACGCCCGCGATCACCGAAGCGGCGAGGATTCGACATGCCCGCACGGAAAGCGCGCGGCCCCGCGGAGTCCCGATGGTTTGCCGGGGAGAGGGGACGGGGATGGCTCGAACCGGAAGTGCCGAACTCATTGACCGCGTTCACTATACCGGGCGGATAGCCTTACCAGAAATACCAGTTCTTTGTGAAAAGTACATAACCGCCCAGGAGCAGGTTGGTCACGCCGTGGGCGATGATGCACGCGCCGAGGCTGCGGGTGTACGCCAGCAGTGCCGCGATCATGAATCCCCACACGATTGCAGTCGCCCATTGCACATGGACCGTCGCGAACAGCAGCGACACGAACACAAACGGCTTCCAGTCCCATTCGCCAACGGCGGCCAATTTGAAATCATTGGGGGCGAGGATGGTGCGCCATAGATAGTCGCGCCAAAACAGTTCCTCCATCACCGGAACCACCAGCGCCGCCCCCATCCAGCGAATGATGATGAATGACCACATCGCCGCCGCCGATGTAAAGTGTTCATAAGGGTTGTAAACCTCGACGCTGGGGCGGGGATAATTCGGCCAACCGTGGAGAATCAGTTTTTCCATGCCCACCCATTGCACAACCCCAACAATGCCGACAACCACGCCAAGCCACCAATAATTCCAGCGAATCCTGGTGTACTGGCGGCGGAAGTAAAAAAGCAGCGCCGCGGCGGCGAGCGTTTTGGCGATGTAGCTGGCCGGAAAAAGTGCGGGCCAGTGGCCGCCCACCCAGGTGAGCAGGAGAAACGCGGCCATCGGCGAGAGATACGCAATGTCATCTCTCCGCGTGCTCGGCCCATCCTTCCTTGGTTGATTGTCGAGCGTGCTGTCGATGACTCAATCCTTTCGAGGGCGAAACAGGGCAAAGCTGGCAGTGTGGCCGTGGATGAAATTGCGCCCGCCGATGGGCCCCACCTCGCCCGCCGCAAAAAATCCGGCAATGGGAGTGTTGGCGAAAATCGCCCGCGTGACGCTGATGTCGTGGCAGGGCTCGGAAAACATGCGCGTCCCCCGGCCGTTGCAATTGAAAAGCAGCCCACCCGCGGGTGCATCCTGTTGCTGCTGGGCCTGCAAAAGGAGCCTCAGGTCTTCATCCGCCGTCTGTGCATCCCGGATATGAAATTGCACGGTCTGACCAATACGCACCAGATCGGTGATGCCAATGCCGCCGGTGGTTTGCTCCATTCCCAATACATTGCGGACCAGAAAATCCCCGCGCGACCAATTCTCGCGATATTCATCAATGGCCCGGCCGATATAGAGACCGTTTTGCAGAAGCTGCTGCTCCTCGCGCGTCATCGCGTCAACGATTTCCTGAAGCACCGCCACCGCCGGCCGGCCGCCGAGATGTTCGATCACGTTTTCGTGCCCCTTGGTGATAACCACATGATGCCCAACGGGCCGGCAGCCCTGGGAGACAACGGTTTGCACATCGATGGCTCCGCTCAGCGACATGCCCACAAAACCCTGGTCGATCACCTGGTCATCGCGGAACAGAATATTTTCGCCCGGACTGCGCCCGCTGGAGGCCATCCCACCGATCACCGGCAGCGCCGGACATTTCTCTTCGAGTTTGTCCAGAAACTGGCGCAGCGGCGTGCTGAAGGGTTCGCCAAAGCCGATCAAAGCGCGAGTTTCAGAGCCAAAACCGAGCGATTCGGCCAGGTTTCCATCTTCAAGGAGCAACCGTCGCCAATCATCCCGGCCGATGTGAAAACTCTTGGCCGATGCACCCCCCAAATCCCCGGCCAGCAGAGACAGTCCCGGCGTTCGCTCAACTTCCTTGTCGCGCCCAATCACACCCTCGGCCGATGCGCCAATCAGGCATCGCGGCGAAAGCTCAACATTGAGCCGCTGGAGCAATTCCTCTGCCTGGGCGGTATGGGCAGCGCTCAGGAAAACAAAAAGCACGTCCGGCTTGCGCACGCCGGACCCAAGGACATCCGCGATGACCGCATCGGCCGCCGCCAGAGCGTCCTGTTCCTCAGAAAGCGCTGAATGAAAGCGCATCCACAGCCTCCACAAACATTGTCGCGTCCTGCGCGGCACGAGCAAGATGCCCGCGCTACTCCGTCAGTACCACCACATCCTCCGGATCAAACTCGACCTTCATATGCGGCGGCGGATCGAAAATCGGCGGCGCACTGATCACCCGCAGCCTCGTATCATTAACCAGCAACACGTGCTCGCTGGCCTCTCCCAAAAAAGTGGTCTGAAGCGTCTTCCCGCTCAGACGATTCCGGCCATTGGGCGGCGCATCATCCGCCACAATCTCCATCTGCTCCGGCCGGATGCTGACGGTGACCGCGCGGGGAAATTCGCCCTCGCCAATCGCCACCAGCGGGCCCGCGGCCGAATTCAGCTCAATCCGATTACCACTGCGGCCGGTGATCGTGGCGGAAATGAGGTTGGTATTGCCAATGAAATCCGCCACGAAACGATTCCGCGGCTTCTGATACAACTCGCCAGGCGAGCCAATCTGCGCCAGGCGGCCCTCCTTCAACACGGCAATTCGATCCGCGATCGAAAGCGCCTCCTTCTGGTCATGGGTCACGTAAATTGTCGTGTATCCGGAACTCTTGCAGATCCGCCGAATCTCCGATCGCATCTCATTCCGCAATTTCGCATCCAGATTTGACAGCGGCTCATCGAGCAGGAGACACGCAGGCCGCACCGCCATCGCCCGCGCCAACGCCACGCGCTGCTGCTGCCCACCAGAAAGCTCGTTGGGCTTGCGCTGTCCATATTCCTTCATCTGCACCAGCGCCAACGCCTCGTCAACCCGCTGATTCTGTTCCGCCGCACTCAGCCCCCGCACCGCAGGCCCAAAGCGAATGTTTTCCGCAACGCTCATGTGCGGCCAAAGCGCATAGCTCTGAAAACACATCACCGCGTTGCGCGCCTGCGTCGGCAGCGATGTAACATCCTCATTGTTGAAGAAGATTCGCCCGCTGGTCGGCTCTCCCAGCCCCGCGATCAGGCGCAGCAGCGTGCTTTTCCCGCAGCCGCTGGGACCCAGCAGAAAGAAGAGTTCGCCCGCGGCGATCTGGAGGTTAATATCATCCAGGGCGATGGTTGGGCCAAAGTGCTTGGAGATTTTTTCGAGCCGCACCGCTGTCATGTGCCCCCAATAGTAACGCACGCAGGGCGTTGGCTGCTATGCGGCGGCCATGGCATATTGGTTGCATCTGAAGGATTGCGATGGATGACCTGAAGGATGAATCAAGCGTCGAGGCGTCGTCCGATGCCCTGGAGGCCGCGCGTGAGGCGGGATTGAAGTGGGTTTCCGACACGCAGCCCGGCCTCTATCGCAAGCGCAAAGGCGGCGGGTTTATCTATGTGAACACAAAGGGAAAGCAGCTCCGCGATGAGGACCACCTCCATCGCGCGCGATCATTGGTAATCCCTCCGGCGTGGACGGATGTGTGGATCTGTGCGGATGAATATGGCCACATCCAGGCGACGGGCCGCGATGCCCGCGGCCGCAAGCAGTATCGCTATCACCCCCGGTGGCGCGAGGTGCGCGATGGAAACAAATATCACCGCATGCTGGCCTTCGCCAGGGCCCTGCCGCGGATTCGCAGGCGCGTGCGAAAAGATCTGGCCCGCCCCGGCCTGCCCAGGGAAAAAGTCCTGGCGGCCGTGATGAGATTGCTGGAAACCACGCTCATTCGCGTCGGCAACGACGAATATGCCAGGGAGAATTCATCGTTCGGCCTGACCACCATGCGCGACCATCATGCCAAGTTTAACGGCGGCGGCGTGCGTTTCCGCTTCAAAGGCAAAAGCGGCGTCGAGCACGAGATTGACCTGAGCGATAAAAAGCTGACCCGCATCGTCAGGCAATGTCGCGATCTGCCCGGCCAGGAGCTGTTTCAATATCTCGACGATGACGGCCGGGTGTGTGACATCGGCTCGCAGGATGTGAACGACTATCTGCGCGAGATTTCCGGAGAGGAATTCACCGCCAAGGATTTTCGAACCTGGGCCGGCACCGTCCTGGCGGCCAAGGCCCTCCAGGAATATGAGACGTTCACATCGCAGCACCAGGCCAAGCGCTTCATGCTGGCCGCCGTCGAAGCGGTGGCAAAAAAACTCGGCAACACCAAGGCCGTCTGTCGCAAATGTTACATTCATCCTGAGATTTTTAATGCCTATCTGGATGGCTCGCTGGTGCAAATGCTGCGACAGCGCATGGAAAAGAGACTAAAAGGCGATCTGAGGGATCTTCGCCCCGCCGAGGCCGCCGTTTTGGTTTTGCTCCAACAACGATTGACGCGGGAATCGCGGCGTAAAAACGGGTAAAATCACCACTCCATGAGCACCCTGGCCATACCTGTGCGCGTCGATGATCCGATCAACGCGCAAATTCTCAGCATCTCCGAAGACAAAATTCAGGGGTTCCAAACCGATCCTTTGGCAGAAATTTCCCGCCTCAGCGGCGTGGAAGTGCCCTTGGTTATCGAGCGCATTCGGGCCATGCTCCAGGGCGGGACGGTCCGCCGCGTGCGGCAGACGCTGATGGCAACCAATCTGGCGCCGGGCTCGCTTGTGGCCTGGGTCGTGCCCGAATCGAAGCTGCACGCCGCGTTTGACTGGATGTCCCAAAAGGATCCATTCTCCGGGCACGTGGTGATCCGCTCGACCGATCAAGCCATCGCGGCCGCACGCTATCGCCTCTGGACCACGCTCAAAGTGCCGCAGGGCTATTCGATGGTGAAGCACTGCCGGCTGCTGATGGAAAAGACCGGCGCGGAGGCGTTCAAACTCATGCCGGCCAGGCGTCTCTTCGCCCTGGGCGTCGGCCACGTCCGCCGGCGCGGAATGGAGCCGGGCAGCAAATCCGACCAACTCGCCGAAGTGACCGATACCGAAATTGTCGAGCTATCCGAATTAGACTGGCGCGTCCTGACCGCCTTAAAACGCGAATTCGAGCCCGCCGAAATTGATGTCGACATCTGGCGGCCCCGCGCCCGCGAAGCCGGAGTGTCGCTCGACGAATTCTATCGCGTGGCCAAATCCCTCAATGAGCGCGGCGTCATCGGCCGCTTCTCTACATTTCTGGAACACGTCAAACCCCTCAGCACCGGCGAACGGGTGACGAAATTCAATGCCCTCTTCCACTGGGCCGTCCCCGCCGGCCGCGAGATCGAAACCGGCCGGCAGGTGGGCCGGTTCCACATCATGACCCACGCCTATTGGCGCGATGGCGGCCCCGAATTTGGCAACGTGAACGTCATGGGCGTGGCCCATGGAACCGAAAAGGACTTCGTCCTGGCCCACAAACGCGCCATCGACGAGCATCTCAAAGAAGTGGGAATTCCCGTTTCCTACACCAACGTCTTCTGGGGCGGCCGTAGCGAAATCAAGCCCAGCGAAATCTCACCGTTTGCTTACGAGCAATGGTGCCGGAGCATCGGCATCGATTCGCAAGCGATGCGCGAATCAGAGTAGATATCGCGCGCGTTTCACGGCCCACTGCACGATGCGGTCGGAGAACGGCCGGCGTCGCCATTCCTTCAGCGTGATTCTTCTCGCATAGCAGACATCGTTTTCGAAGAGCCTTTTCATGTCCTGCCCGAACTCGTGGTTGCGGATGATCACCGACAGCTCGCAGTTGTATTCGATGCTGCGGTAGTCGAGGTTGGTCGAGCCGATGATCGAAGTATGACCGTCGATGCACAGCGATTTGGCATGGAGAATCGCCCCCTGCCGCTCATAAATTTCAACACCGGCCTGCAAAAGCGTCTCATAGAATGAGCGGGCCGCGATCATCAGCAGAGGCACATCGCCTTGCGAGGGGAGCATGAGCCGCACCCTCACGCGGCGCTTGGCAGCCCGGCACAGCTCGTCGATCAATTCATCCGGCGGGGCGAAATAGGACATGGTCAGGAGAACGCTCTCCTTCGCTTCGTGCAGCATTTTGCGCAGCGATGGGAGCGGGCTTCTGCGCGTCGGCACTGACGCGAGCAGCCCAAATTCGCCGTCGTGAGTGTTGTGCAGCAGCTCGGCGTTGCGGAGTTTGCCCCCAGAGTTGACGTAGCGCCACATCCGCGCGAACGCGATGAACAGCAATCGCGTCGAAGGCCCCCGCAGCCCCACCGCATTGTCGCGCCAGGGAGCGCGGCTGAGCTTGCCGGGCACAACCCACGAGCCCGCATATTCCGCGCCGACATTCAACCCACCCAAAACCCCCCCCAAAAAAAACAACCAACACACCGATGGGTGTTATCCGGTTTAATTTCACCACCAAAAAAGGCAATACCACCGCGTTTTAGGGTGTAAATTAGCCAACCCCACACCCCCCGCCCCCCAAAGCTAGA